>JAJXVK010000264.1 GCA_021782155.1 Pseudomonadota bacterium | reverse complement strand
GCGAATGTCGTCACCACCACGCGCCGTCCCGACAGGCCCGAGATCGTCTCGAGCAGCCCGGCGCGAACCTCGCCCTCGGAGCCCGAGGGCTTCGGGTTGAACACGTTGGTCGAATCGCAGACCAGCACCAGCACGCCCTCGTCGCCGATCGCGGTGAGGTCTTCCTCGGTCGCCGGCTCGCCCACGCGCGGCTCGTCGTCGAGCTTCCAGTCGCCGGTGTGGAACACGCGCCCGTGCGGCGTGTCGATCACCAGCGCGTTTCCCTCGGCGATCGAATGCGCCAGCGGCACGTAGCGGATGTCGAAGGGCCCCAGGCTGAACGCGCCTTCGTTGGGAATCACATTAAGCTCGACATCGGCGAGGATGCCCGCCTCGTCGAGCTTCTCGGCCACGAGCCGCGCGGTGAACGGTGTTGCGTAGAGCGGCACGCCCAGGTCCTGCGCGAAATAGGGCACCGCGCCGATGTGATCCTCGTGCGCATGGGTGAGCACCACGCCGACGAGGTCGTCGAGCCGTTCCTCGATGAACTCGAGATCGGCGAACACCAGGTCGACGCCGGGATAGTAGGGGTCGGCGAAGGTCATTCCCAGGTCGACCATCAGCCATTTGCCGTCGCACCCGTAGAGGTTGACGTTCATCCCGATCTCGCCCGAACCGCCGAGGGCGAGAAACAGCAATTCCTTCTTCGAACTCACCTGGACTTCGCCCGCTCCGCGAGGATGGCGAGGCCTTCGAGCGTCAGGTCGACATCGACCGCGTCGAAGATGTCGCTGTGGTCGTCGAACAGCACGGCGAGCCCGCCCGTCGCGATCACCTTGGCCGGGCGGCCGATCTCGGCGCGGATGCGCTGGATCAGGCCCTCCATCATCGCCACGTAGCCCCAGAACACGCCGATGTGCATCTGGTCCTCGGTATTGCGCCCGATCACGCTGTTCGAGCGCGGCGATTCGATGGCGATGCGCGGCAGCTTCGCCGCGGCGCTGACCAGCGCGTCAAGCGACAGGTTGATCCCCGGCGCGATGATCCCGCCCTTGTATGCGCCGTTGAAGTCGACCGCGTCGAACGTGGTCGCGGTGCCGAAATCGACGATGATCAGGTCGCCTTCGTATCTGGCGTGCGCGGCGATGGCGTTGATCGCGCGGTCGGCGCCGAGCGAGCGCGGCTCATCGACGTCGATGTCCATGCCGTAGTCCACCGGCGCCTCGCCCGCGACCAGCGGATCGCGCCCGAAGTACTTCTGCGAGAGGACCTCGAGGTTGTGCATCGCGCGTGGCACGACCGTCGAGACGATCACCTGGTCGACCGCCTTGTGGTCATACCCTTCGAGCAGCATCAGCTGGTGCAGCCACACCGCGTATTCGTCGCCCGTGCGGCGCGGATCGGTCGCGATACGCCAGCGCGCCTTGATCTCGCGACCGTCGACCAGCGCGAAGACGACATTCGTGTTTCCGGCATCAATCGCGAGCAGCATCTTGCCCCACCATTTCTACGTCGCCCGCGGCAATGGCACGCACGGTGCCGTCCGCCAAGCGAAGAAGCGCGAGACCCTGCGCATCGATGCCGGCGAAGGTGCCGGCGATCGGCTCGCCATCGGCGTCGCGAACCATCAGCGCGGTGCCTTCGGGATGCGCCCGCGCCAGCCAGTCGCTGCGCAGCGAAGGCCACTCGCCCGAGTGCCAGCGTTCGAGCAGGCTGCCCAGGTGCGCGGCGAGCACGCCCGCGAAGGCATCGCGTGAAACCTTATGGCCCAGCGCCGCGAGGCTCGCGGTGCGGCGGTCGGGAAGTTCGGGCGCGTTGGCGAGGTTTACGCCAATGCCGACCACCACAGCATCGCCTTGCCGTTCGAGCAGGATACCCGCGAGCTTTGCGCCATCTGCCTGCAAGTCGTTGGGCCACTTGAGCGAAAGGCCGTCGAGCCCAGGCGCGGCCTCGCTCACCGCGCGGTGAACGGCCAGCCCGGCGACCAGCGCGAGCGTGGGCGCCATCGGATCGCCGGCGCGCAGCCACGCGACGGTCGAACCCATGAAGTTGCCCGCGCCGTCGCTCCACTTGCGGCCCGCGCGGCCCCGCCCGGCACTCTGCCGGTCGGCCACCAGCCAGTCGCCTTCGGGCGGCCGCCCTTCCGCGCCAAGCCGCGCCAGCAGCGCGGCGTTGGTCGAGGGCAGCTCCGGAACGGTCTCGATCAAGCGAAGGGCGTCAGACGACGTGGAACAGCGCCGCGGCCGCACCGTCGGCCAGCGCGCCGAGCCACTTGGTCAAGAGGTAGCCGAGCGGCGAGATGAACAGCGTGGCGACTACCAGAATCACGACATGCGACAATTCGGAAACGCCCTTCACACGCCCCGCTTCATCGTCAATGTACATAACCTTGACGACCTTGAGGTAGTAGAAGGCGCTGATCACGCTGGCTGCGATGCCGATAAGGGCGAGCGTAACGAGTCCTGCCTGCACTGCTGCCTGGAACACTACGAACTTGCCCCAGAAACCGAACAGCGGCGGGACGCCCGCCAGGCTGAACATCACAGCGGCCAGCGCCAGCGCGAGGCCCGGACGCGTCTTTGCCAGACCGGCAAGGTCGGGAATGGCTTCGATCTGCCGCCCATCCTCGTCGCGCAGCAACAGGATCGCGACAAAACCCGCGATGTTCATGGCCACGTAGATCGCGAGGTACACGAGCATCGCCGAAGCCCCCTTTGGGGTCGCGGCGGCAAGTCCGATCAGCATGAAGCCGACATTGTTGATCGACGAATAGGCCATCAGCCGCTTGATATTGGTCTGCCCGATCGCCGCCAGCGCGCCGATCACGATCGACAGCAGCGCGGCGAAGATCACGATCTGCTGCCATGCCCCGGACTGTCCACCGAACGCATCGAGCGCAACGCGCATGAGCAGGCCGAGCGCGGCAACCTTGGGCG
>JAJXVK010000060.1 GCA_021782155.1 Pseudomonadota bacterium | reverse complement strand
TCGACCTGCTGCGCGAAGGCAAGCCCGCGCGGCTGACCCAGCCGAAGGACGAGGAAGAGGCGCGCGTGTTCCGGCAGGCGCAGCTGCTCACCGCCAAGCCCGTGCTCTACGTCTGCAACGTCGAGGAGGACGCGGCGGCCGGGGGTAACGCCCATTCGGCGCGCGTGTTCGAGAAGGCGAAGGCCGAAGGCGCGGAGGCGGTGATCGTCTCGGCCGCGATCGAGGCGGACCTCGTGGGCATGGAGCCCGACGAACGTCTGGTCTTCCTGGAGGAAATGGGCCTCCACGAAACCGGTCTCGCCCGCGTGATCCGCGCCGGGTACGAATTGCTGCACCTCATCACCTTCTTCACTGTCGGCCCCAAGGAAGCGCGCGCATGGACCGTGCACAAGGGCGCCAAGGCCCCCGACGCGGCGGGCGAGATCCATTCCGACATGCAGCGCGGCTTCATCCGCGCCGAGACCATCGCCTATGGCGATTACGTCTCGCTCGGTGGTGAAAACGGCGCCAAGGACGCGGGCAAGCTGCGGCAGGAAGGCAAGGAGTACGTTGTGCAGGACGGCGACGTCATGCACTTCAAGTTCAACGTCTGAGCGCTACCGACGCAATCGTCATCAAAACGTCTCAATCGCGCTCGACAAGTCGCGCAAGGGTTCGTTACCGGGGACGGGTCGTAGCGCCATGTTGTTACAGGGATTGTGGCCGGTGCAGTATTTCGAGGACCTTGAGCCGGGCGCTGTCCAGCGCTTCGGGCATTATGCGGTCACCCGCGAGGAAGTGCTTGAATTCGCCGGGCGTTTCGACCCGCAACCGTTTCACCTGTCCGACGAGGCGGCGGCGGAGACGCACTTCGGGCGCATCTCCGCGTCGGGCTGGCACACCTGCGCGATGACCATGCACATGGTCGTCGAGAACCTTGCCGCGCACGGCCAGGCGGGCCTTGGCTCGCCCGGGGTCGACGAACTGCGCTGGCACAAGCCGGTCTATCCGGGCGACACGCTGCGCTGCGAAACCCAGCTGCTCGAAAAGACGCGCAGCCGCTCGCGGCCCGAGATGGGGAGCTTCCGCTCGACGATGAAGGTCTACAACCAGACCGATGAACTGGTGATGAGCTTTACCTCGATCGGGCTGATCCGCGTGCGCGATCCGCAGGCGAAGTAGCGGGCCCTACATGGGCTTGCACTGGATGTCGCCGCTCGCCTTGTAGACCACCTGCCCCTTGGCGTCGGCGAGCGTCAGCGATCCCTTGAGCATGTCGACCACGCCCGCCTGCTTGTCGGCCGAACCCGCCGCGCGCCCGAGCGTCAGCGTGTAGCCCTCGCCGGTGTAGCGCGACCAGCCTTTCTTCGGCATCGGCGCACTCGTCGTGTCGGGATCGAGCGTCACGATCTTGCCTGCGAGCTTGATCCAGGCGTGCTTGTCCAGTGCCAGCGCATAGGCCCCCATCCCCTCGTCCGACGGCACGAAGTTGCAGCCCGAACCGTAGAGCTTGCCATCGGTGATATCGGGAAACAGGATCGCCTCGGGCGTGACCTGCGGGGTGGGCCCCTGTTCCGCGCCCTTCGTGCAGCCGGCGAGCGCCAGCACGGCTGCTGAAAGCGAAAGGGCCAGGGCGGGTTTCGGCATCATTTCCTCCCGAACAGTTTCTCGATGTCTCCGTGGGCCAGCTTCACCCAGGTTGGCCGCCCGTGGTTGCACTGGCCCGAACGCGGGGTGCGCTCCATCTCGCGCAGCAGCGCGTTCATTTCGGCGACCGACAGCGTGCGCCCGGCGCGCACCGAGCCGTGGCAGGCCATGGTCGCCAGCACGAGGTCGAGCCTCTCGCCTAGCAGCAGCGCGTCGCCGTGCCTTGCCAGGTCGTCGGCCACGTCGCGCAGCAGGTCGGCCGGATCGCCCCTGGCGAGCGGCGCGGGCAATGCGCGCACCAGCATGCCGCCGGGGCCGAAGCGCTCGACCACCAGCCCGAAGCGCGCGAGTACTTCGGCGGCATCCTCGATGCGGTCGCAGGCGGGCTCGTCCATCTCGACCACTTCGGGGATCAGCAGCGCCTGGCTGGGCGCGGCGCCTTCCCCCGCTCCTGCTGCGCGCAGGTGTTCGAGCACGATGCGCTCGTGCGCGGCATGCTGGTCGACGATGACGAGCCCGTCGGCCGCCTCGGCGACGATATAGGTGTTCGAGACCTGCCCGCGCGCGATGCCCAGCGGGTGCTCGACGGCGTCGGGCGCGGGCCCGGCGGCCTGCTCGGCGCGTCCCGAGGGCGCGGCCATGATCGCCTGTTCGTAGCCGCGCCAGAGCTGCCCCGCTTCGGTCAGGCGCGCCTCTGGACGCCAGCCCGAGCCCGCGAAGATGTTGGCCTGTGCGGGGGGTGGCTCCGGCATGGGCGACGGCGATGGCGGCTCGGCTCGCCAAGCCGCCATCGCGCCTTGCGCGGGCGGCTGCGCGCTGCGCCGGTCCTCGCTGGCGAGTGCGTGGCGCAGTCCGCTCACCACCATGCCGCGGATCAGCGCGGGATCGCGGAAGCGGACCTCGGTCTTGGCAGGGTGGACATTGACGTCGACCTCGCTGCCGGGAAGATCGAGGAACAGCGCGAGCACCGCGTGGCGATCGCGCGCGAGCATGTCGGCATAGGCGCCGCGCACCGCGCCGACGAGCAGCTTGTCTTTCACCGGGCGGCCGTTGACGAACAGGTACTGGTGATCGGCCACGCCGCGGTTGTAGGTCGGCAGGCCCGCGATTCCGGTCAGCCGCACTTCGCCGCGCTCGAGATCGACCGCCACCGCGTTATCGGCCAGCTCGCGCGCGACGAGCCGCGCCACGCGCCCGGCCAGCGCTTCGCCGGGCTGGACCTGAAACGCGCGCCGCCCGTCGTTTTCGAGCGTGAAACCCACGTCGGGCCGCGCCATCGCCAGCCGGCGCACCACGTCGAGCGACGCCGCCCACTCCGAGCGTGCCGAGCGCAGGAACTTGCGCCGCGCGGGAACCTTGGCGAACAGGTGCTCGACCCGCACGCGCGTGCCCGGCGGCAGTGCGGCGGGACCTTCGGCAACGAGCGCTCCATGATCGACCACGCGGCTCCACCCATCCGACTTTCCTGGGCCTGTCGATGGATGGGGGCGGCTCTCGATCGTCACGCGCGCGACGCTGGCGATCGAGGGCAGCGCCTCGCCGCGGAAGCCGAGCGTTTCCACGTCTTCGATATGCTCGTCGGGCAGCTTCGAGGTCGCATGGCGTTCGAGCGCCAGTTCGATCTCTTCGGGGGCCATGCCGCAGCCGTCGTCCGTCACTTCGATCAGCGACAGCCCGCCCTCGCCGAGCCGGACCGAGATCGTTCGCGCACCCGCGTCGATCGCGTTCTCGACCAGTTCCTTGAGCGCGCTCGCCGGACGTTCGACAACTTCGCCCGCGGCGATGCGGTTGACCAGCGTTTCGGGCAGGCGGCGGATGGTCCGGGCAGCGGTTTCCAGTGCACTCGTCATGACCCGACGCACCCTAGCGACGAAGCCGCGGCATTTCGAGACGGTCGGTGTGGACAACCCCGCCCCGCACTGCAAAAAAGCATGGGTTTTCCGTTCGCCATCGGCTAATGAGCCGCATCCCCGGAAACCTCCGACCGGCCGCCCCGCGCGAATGCGCGGCTAAGGCCGCAGAAATACACGGATTACCTGATGTCTTCTATGTTTTCCCGATTCTTCAAGTTCGGCACGCAGAATATCGCGATCGACCTCGGCACGGCGAACACGCTGGTCTACGTCCAGGATCGCGGCATCGTGCTCAACGAACCTTCGGTGGTTGCGATCGAGACGCTCAACGGCGTCAAGAAGGTCAAGGCCGTGGGCGATGACGCCAAGATGATGATGGGCAAGACCCCCGATTCGATCGAAGCGATCCGCCCGCTGCGCGACGGCGTGATCGCCGACATCGAAGTCGCCGAAGAGATGATCAAGCACTTCATCAAGAAGGTGCACGGCAAGAACAGCCTGTTCCGCTACCCCGAGATCGTGATCTGCGTTCCCTCGGGCTCCACCTCGGTCGAGCGCCGCGCGATCCGTGACGCAGCCTCGAACGCGGGGGCGAGCCAGGTATTCCTGATCCTCGAGCCGATGGCCGCGGCGATCGGCGCCGACATGCCCGTCACCGAGCCGGTCGGCTCGATGGTGGTCGACATCGGCGGCGGCACCACCGAGGTCGCGGTGCTGTCGCTGCGCGGACTTGCCTATACCACCTCGGTGCGCGTGGGCGGCGACAAGATGGACGAGGCAATCGTCTCCTACGTCCGCCGCCACCACAACCTGCTGATCGGCGACGCCACGGCCGAGCGGATCAAGAAGGACTATGGCATCGCCACCGTGCCGGTCGATGGTGTGGGCGAAACGATCCACATCAAGGGCCGCGACCTCGTCAACGGGGTGCCCAAGGAAATCACCATCACCCAGGCCAACATCGCCGAAGCGCTGTCCGAGCCGATCGGGGCGATCGTCGAAGGCGTGCGCATCGCGCTGGAGAACACCGCGCCCGAACTGGCCGCCGACATCGTCGACCAGGGCATCGTGCTGACGGGCGGCGGCGCGCTGATCCGCGGTCTCGACGAGCACTTGCGCGCCGAAACCGGCCTGCCGGTGAGCGTGGCGGAAGACCCGCTGTCGTGCGTGGCGCTGGGCACCGGCCGGGCGATGGAAGACCCGGTCTATCGCGGCGTGCTGATGACCGCGTAAGCCGGGGTTCACGCTCCGCGCACTAGTATCAACGCGAGGCGCGCCGTTTGGGGGCGTCGCGCAAGGGAAATTCGGAGACGATGGCGCCGAGCAAGGACCGGCGCCCGGGCTATTCGCGTAGGGCGCAATACGGAATTTTCACCCGCTACGTGGTCGCCGTGTTCGGCGTCTTCGTCGGGTTTGGCCTGCTTGCCCTTTCGCTGACCGATCCGGGTGCGTTTTCCTTCGCCCGCGGCACGGCCGCCGAGGCCGCCCGCCCGATCGGCGAGGCGAACGCGGTCGCGCGCAGCACCGGCCAGGATTTCTTTTCCGCGATCGCCGGCTATTTCCAGGCCGGCCAGCAGAACGCCGAACTGCGCCGCGAGGTCGAGGCTGCGCGCGCCAACGCACTGACGATGAAGGCGCTCGAGGACGAGAACCGGCGATTGAAGGCGCTGGTCGGGGTCATCGAGGCGGATCGCAAGCCGGTCGCCGCCGCTCGGCTGATCGGTTCGACGGGGACCAGCATGCGCCGCTTCGCGCTGCTTTCGGCGGGCGCCCGGCAAGGCGTGCGGGTCGGCCAGCCGGTTCGCGCGACGACCGGGCTGATTGGACGCGTGCTCGATGTCTGGCCCTCGACGTCGCGCGTGCTGCTGGTGACCGATCCCGACAATGTGGTGCCCGTGCGCCGCGCCTCCGACGGATTGCCCGCGATGGTGACGGGCGGGTCGGACGGCACGATCATGATCCGGCTGATCAACACCGGCGTGGCGCTCGTGCGCCCGGGCGACGTGTTCCTCACGTCGGGCTCGGGCGGGCTCTATCCGCCGGGAATCCCGGTCGCCGTCGCCGTGAAGACGACGCGTGACGGCGCTGTCGCCAGACTGGCCGCCGATCCATCGGAAGCCGAATTCGTGGTGGTCGAACCGGTGTTCCAGCCCGCTGCCGAACAGGACCAGCAGGCCGAAGACGCGGCGGAGGCGGCGAAGGCCAGGGTGCCCTGATGGTCGCGCAACGGATCACCTCGACCAGCGATACCCGGCGATCGGCAAAGCACGCGATCAACCGCGCGCCTTCGCCCCTGATCGCGGGCGGTGTGCCCTGGGTCTCGGTCATGCTGGCTTCGTTGATCACCTATTCGCCGGTGATCGCCTCGGCGCCCGTGCTGCCGCCGCTGGCCTTCATGCTGTTCGTCGCCTGGCGCATGCTGCGCCCGGGCCTGCTGCCGGTCTGGGCCGGACTGCCGCTCGGCGCATTCGACGATCTCTATTCGGGGCAACCGCTGGGCAGCGGCGTGATCCTGTGGTCGCTGACCATGCTGGCGATGGAACTGATCGACGAGCGTTTCCTTTGGCGCGGGTTCCTCCAGGACTGGCTGGCCGGCGCCGCGATCTTCGCCGTCTACCTGCTGGTCGGCGCGGGCTTCGCCGGTCTGGCGAGCGGACACCTGGCGTTCACGCCGGTGCTGCCGCAGCTATTGCTGACCATCGCGCTCTATCCCGCGGTCGTATGGCTGGTCGCCCTGCTCGACGGCTTGCGGCTGACGCGGTTCAGGTCGTTCTGAGCCGATGGCGCGCAAGCAGGCCATTCCCACCAGCGCGGCGCAGCTTTCGAACGCCTTCGACCGGCGCGCCTTCGTGCTCGGGATGGGCCAGGCCAGCGTCGGAGTGCTGCTGGCGGTGCGGATGGGCTACCTGTCGCTCGCCGAACAGGCGAAATACAAGGCGGCCTCGGAGAGCAACCGGGTCAATCTGACGCTGATCCCGCCGCGCCGGGGCTGGATCGTCGACCGCAATGGCGCCGCGCTGGCATCGAACCGGGCCGACTTCCGTGTCGACATCATTCCCGACCGGCTGGTCGATGCCGAAAGCACGGTCGATCGGGTCGCCACACTGCTGAGCCTGCCGCCCGACAAGGTGGCGGACCTCAAGGACAAGCTCGACAAGTCGCACGGCTTCCGGCCGGTCGAGGTCGCCGCGAACCTCGGTTGGGAGCAATACGCCGCGATCAGTGTGCGTCAGCCCGAATTGCGAGGCGTGATCCCGCAACGCGGTTATTCGCGTTATTATCCGACCGGCGCGGTGGTGGGGCACGTAACCGGCTATGTCGGCCCCGCCTCGGCCGAGGACTACGAGAAGGAACGCAACCCGCTTCTGATCACGCCGGGCTTCAAGATCGGCAAGGATGGGCTGGAAAAGTATTTCGACCAGCGCCTGCGCGGAACGCCCGGCGCGCGGCGGGTCGAGGCGACGGCCAGCGGTCACGTCGTGCGCGAACTCGGCACGCGCGAGGACATTCCAGGCCTTCCGGTGAAGCTTGCGCTCCACGGCCCGCTACAGGACTACGCGGCGCGGCGCATCGGGCTGGAATCGGGTACGGTGGTGGTGATGGATTGCCGGACCGGCGACTTACTTGCCATGGCCTCGATGCCGTGCTTCGACCCGAACAGCTTTTCCGACGGCATCGGGCGCATCGAATGGAAGATGCTGTCGGATGACGATCACGTGCCCTTGCGCAACAAGGTGCTGCGCGGTCTCTATCCGCCAGGGTCGACGGTCAAGCCGATGGTCGCGCTGTCGTTTCTCGAGGCCGGACTCGATCCGCACGCGACTGTGGTCTGCAATGGCGGCCTGCGCGTGGGCAACCGCGTGTTCCACTGCTGGAACCACCGCGGCCACGGCGTCGTGGACATGGAAAAGGGCATCTACCAGTCCTGCGACGTCTATTTCTACTACTTCGCACAGAAGATGGGGATGGACGCGATCGCGGCGATGGCCTCGCGGCTCGGGCTTGGTCAGGAATTCCCGCTGCCGGTGGCCGGACAATCTTACGGAACAGTCCCCAGTCCTGCATGGAAGATGCGGAAATATCACAAGGATTGGGCGGTCTATGATACCGTCAACGCCACTATCGGCCAGGGGTACTTCCTGCTCAATCCACTCCAGATGGCGGTGATGGTCTCGCGCATCGCCTCGGGCCGCAAGCTGATGCCGCGCATGCTCTTCGAGGACCAGAATCCCCGGTTCGAACCGCTCGGCATACCGGAAGAGCATCTCGAGCTGGTGCGCCGCGCGATGACCGAGATGGTCAACGGGGCGGGCACCGGCCACCGCGCGCAGCTGCCCATCCCGAACGTCCAGCTGGCGGGCAAGAGCGGCACAGCGCAGGTGGTGGGGCTCAATGTCGGCAACGGCAAGGGCGGGATTTGGAACCACCGCGACCACGGCCACTTCATGTGCTTCGCGCCCGCCGACAACCCGCGTTATGCCTGCTCGGTGACGATCGAGCATGGCGGCGGCTCGGGCGCGGCCATGCCGGTCGCGCGCGACGTGATGACCTACATCTTCGATCCCGCCAAGGCGATGGCCGCGCTTGAGGACCTCGAAAGACAGTGGGGCGGCAACGTCGAGCAGCGCATGGCCGCCAAGTATGACGCCTATGCCGCGCAATATGGCGCCAATGCGCCGAAGGCCGCCAACGAAGAGCAGGTCGCCGAAACCGTCGCCGACGACAACAAGCCCGTGGCCGAGCCCTCGACCGCGCAGACCGATGCCGCGACGCCGGCGCCGGAGCCTGAAGTAGCGCCATCGCCGGTGCCGACCGTCGCCGCGCCGCCCGCCGCCCCGGCCAGCGCCAGTCCGGTCGTCCTTCCGCATGCCGGAACGACGCCGTGAAGCGCGCCTACGTTCCTCGTGTGATCGCGGCCCAGCCATGGGGCGTGATCTTTCCGCTGTTCCTGCTCGTGCTGTTCGGCGGTGCGGTGCTCTATTCGGCGGCGGGCGGCAGCCTGCGACCCTGGGCGGGGATGCACGTGGCGCGCTTCATCGTGTTCCTGGGTATGGCGATCGGCATCAGCCACATGCCGCAGAACTGGTTCAAGCGCGCCGCCTTCCCGATCTACGGCACACTGTGCGTGCTGCTCGTGCTGGTCGAAGCGCTGGGCAAGATCGGCGGCGGCAGCCAGCGCTGGCTGAACCTCGGCTTCATGACGCTCCAGCCGTCCGAATTGATGAAGCCGGGGATCGTGCTGGTGCTGGCGTGGTTCTACGATTCGCTGCCGCCCAGCGAGATCAGGGGCTGGCGTGCGATCGTCCCGGCCGGCATCCTGCTGGCCTTTCCCGCAGGCTTCGTGATCCTCCAGCCCGACCTTGGCACCGCGCTGGCCATAACCTTCGGCGCGGTGGTGATCATGTTCCTTGCCGGCCTGCCGATGCGCTGGTTCGCGGGTGGCGGGCTCGCGGCGGCGATCGCCGGGCCGATCGCGTTCTTCACGCTGCTCCACGACTACCAGAGGAAACGCGTGTTCGTGTTCCTCAACCCCGAGAGCGACCCGCTCGGCTCGGGCTACCACATAACCCAGTCGAAGATCGCGATCGGGTCGGGCGGGTTCTTCGGCAAGGGCTTCGGCAACGGCAGCCAGAGCCACCTCGACTACCTGCCCGAATCGCACACCGACTTCGTCTTCGCGACGATGGCCGAGGAATGGGGCATGCTGGGCGGGCTGTTCGGGCTGGCGGTGTTCGCCATCGTGTTGCGCTACGGCCTGAAGGTGGCGATCAACGCGCCCGACCGGTTTTCCAAGCTGCTCGCCGCAGGCATGACGGCTACGATCTTCTTCTACATGGCGATCAACCTGATGATGGTCATGGGACTTGCGCCGGTGGTCGGCATCCCCCTGCCCTTCATGAGCCACGGCGGCTCTTCGATGATGACCATCATGGTCTGTTTCGGCACGATCATGGCGGTCGAAAGGTGGAGCCGGCGCCCCGGCGGACTTTCTTGAATTTGTCGTTCAAAAGGGGTTGCTGCCCCGAAAACAATCGCTATAGGGGCGGCTCCGCGACGGAACGGACGCATAGCTCAGTTGGTAGAGCAGCTGACTCTTAATCAGCGGGTCCTAGGTTCGAGCCCTAGTGCGTCCACCAAAATCTCCCAATATAAACAATGCTTTACGCGCTTAAGTTGCGCGCCACGGAGCAGCAGCGCCGCACTCCATAAGTCTGTCATAAGAGAAGGGCGGGTTCGGCTAGTTCGCAGTTTGTACCTTGGCTGCCGGACCCATTTCGCTACAAGCGTGGCAATGAAGCCCGGTAAGATTCGTAGTGGCGCGATGAAGTCAGTGGAGCTGTTCGTGGGAGCGGGCGGCCTTGGCATCGGCGTGAGCCAAGCGGGGTTCAAACCTGTAGCAGTCGTGGACTGGGACAAGTGGGCCTGCGACACGATTCGCCAGAACAAGGAGCGCGGGCTACCCGTAATGTCCAGCTGGCCGCTGACCGAAGGCGACGTTAGCACATTTGACTTCAAAGGGCTGAATGAGCAAGTCGACTTGGTGACGGGAGGACCTCCCTGCCAGCCGTTCTCACTGGGTGGTCAGCACCGAGCCTTCCTCGACAAGCGCGACATGTTTCCGCAGGCAGTCCGCGCCGTGCGCGAGTTGCGTCCACGCGCCTTCGTTTTCGAGAACGTTAAAGGGCTGACCCGGTCCACGTTTGCCAACTACCTCGAATACATCCGCCTCCAACTGCGCCATCCCGACCTAATCGCCCGGGCGCAGGAGCCTTGGCTGGACCACCTCACTCGTTTGGAGGACTACGAAACGAAGGGGCAGCACGACGGCCTGCTCTACAACGTGGTCATGCGCGTCCTTAACGCCGCAGACTATGGAGTCCCCCAGCGCCGGGAGCGCGTTTTCATCGTCGGATTCCGTGCCGACACAAGCGTCGAGTGGCACTTCCCTGCTCCGACGCATTCGCAGGACGCGCTGCTGTGGTGGCAGTACCGGTCGAACCTCTACTGGGATCTGCACCGCGTGGCTAAGAAAGACCGGCCAGAAACAAGGCGTGGCGCTGCTCGTGCCGCACAGCTCCGCAGCTTCCCCCAAATCGAGCCGTGGCAGACGGTGCGCGACGCAATCGCTGACCTGCCCGACCCCGAATTGCAGCCGGGTGTAGCCAGCCGCTACCACGACCATCGCCTGCAAGCCGGCGCGCGGTCTTATCCCGGTCATACGGGCAGCCCACTGGACGAACCCGCCAAGACATTAAAGGCTGGCGTGCATGGCGTGCCGGGGGGCGAGAACATGCTGCGCAGACCGGATGGCTCTGTGCGCTACTTCACAATTCGTGAAAGCGCCCGCTTGCAAACCTTCCCCGACGAAATGGTGTTTCATGGCTCATGGACAGAAACCATGCGTCAGTTAGGAAACGCCGTCCCTTGCCGACTTGCTGCAACGGTCGTCAGTCAAGTACGCGACTGCCTCAAACAAATTTCATAACGCGATCGTACATGCGTTTGAGAGTTGGATCGGCAAGGTCCTGGCTAAGTTCGGCAGACCTTTTTGCAATCAACTGAGCAGCATCGCCTGCACGCTCCGAACCCGCGGGCCTACCGCGTCGACCCGGGTGCAACGCATCCCACAAGCCCGGAGTACCCCCAGTCCGGTTCTTACCGACAACTTTGCTACCGAAGCTCATCCCGTTCCATGGTGGGCGGAACAGCCGGATCATTACGGATTCTGCGAGCGCAATGTATGCGTCGTTGAGAACGAGATAGCGACACCTGAAGTCGCCAAGTTCCAGATTTCCAACCTCGGATATCGATTTTGCGTGGTCGGAGATTCGATCATAAAGCTTTCGCTTGGCACTGCCTTTCGGACTAAAGCCCTGCTTGGCGCTCTCACCCGCCGCCTTTCCAATGTAGATTGGATATTTGAACCTTCCACCGTCCAACTCGCGGAGTGTGGAATAAGCGTCGTGTAAGCCGCAGTAGTAAAGAGCGTAGACTCCTGCGCCGCTAAACGGTGTTTCCGGTGGCATCACGGACAGCGGCTGTTCGAGTAGCTCCACCGCGAGCGTAACGCCTACGTTCTCTACAGCTAGCGGATCAAATTCGTGCGAATCAGCCATGGCTGTTCTATGCCACAGCGTGACCGGGAGGGCGAACTTCTTACTACCGGCTTATTCCTCCGTCGGGAAAAGTTGAAAGCTTAGGACGTAGAGGGAGTTAGCGCCAGCCTCCGCCTTATTTGAACTTTGACGCCGTTAAAGCCTTGCCTTGAACGCCGTTGCTAGCTCGGTGGAATAATCCCGATTGTCGAACACGCGCTGGCTAAAGCAGGCGTCTCGCACGCTGACCCCCACAACCGATCCAACGTGCACCTCGGTGCCCGATACAATGAACGGTTGGTAGCCAGTGAAGCCGCCGAAACCATTTCGTGCGTTTACTTCACCGCAAACGATAATTTTCAAGGTCTTCGTTGGCGGCGGACGCTTCCCGATGAACACGTTCCGAAATGTCGCAGATGACGGTTCCCGAAGTGAGGTGGCAAAGTATGCGCCAGCGGCTTGTACGGATGCTTCACCCTGAGCGCGCTCGTCGGGGCTGAATAGCTCAGATTGCGCAATCACAGGTGTCGCGGCGAGCGCAAGGACCATTGGAATCATTGACCTGTTCTTCATGCAAATCTTCCTCTGAACGACCAAGGGATTTCGCTATATGGACTATAGTCCCTAGAGAATATAGTCCTGATCGTCTTCCTCGCTTGCATGGAGGACTGGCGCGCAGTTGTGGGCATGAATGTTCGCCGTCTACGGACGGTGGCAAAGCTTACCCAAGAGCAACTGGCCTTCGCTGCTGAAATTGACCTGACCTATGTAGGCGGAATCGAACGCGGCAAGCGGAACCCATCTGTATTGGTTTTAGCCCGGATCGCAGGTGCATTAGGCACCGAGCCATCAGAGCTCTTGCGAACGTAGCGGATCAAGCGCCGCGCAGCCATGTCCTGTTCCGCGCCCATTTGCCCCAGACGCCCTGAGTCTCCCAGCCTTGTAAGCACAGGATGACCACGGGAAAATCCCTGGGGTCGAGATTCCCTGCTGCAATCTCGGCGTTGCAATGATCCTCGAAGGCAGCAAAGCTCCCGAATGCGGCAACAAACGGGGACACGGACGCGCTGCGCTGTTCCAAGCGCCGTACGCGCGAAAGCATCGAGCGCACCGACATGTGGCTAGCCCTTCTCCCGCCCGAATTTGATTGCGCGGGCGAAGTTCGCTGCGGCAAACACATCGCGCTCCAGCGCATTCTGGACATGGGCGCGGGTGAGACCGTCCGCTATTTCGCGCTGCTTGGCTATTTCAAGCGCGCGGCGCTCAGATAGCGGCAAGTCGGCCAAACGGCCCTTCGGTGAGTTGTCGCTCATGCTGCAAGCCCCCCTATGCCCACAAGCAAATCGTGGGCGTCCCGGCGGACGGCAGCATCCTGCGAGTCCCGTAGCACTTCACGGCAAGTCTGCACGGACAGCGCGCGAAAATCAGCTTCCTCGCCCTTCATGTCAGCTATGAAGTCTTCGCGAGTGATGCCCTGATATTTAAGCAGTTCCGCCAGCGAAACGCCGTGGACCTTGATTGTGAACGGCACGCCATTTGGAGCAACGGTTCCGTCGGCGAAAGCGATGGCAAGGCCAAGCAACTGCTCATAGTCCTGCACCGCACGGATAAGCGCTAGCTTGCCCGCAATCAGGACAACGACGAACAAGTCACCCGGCGCGGGCTGTAGGGCGGCAACGCAGTTGCCGTTGCGGCTGTGAAGTGTGGTCATGGGTTGGCTCCTTCAAGTCGGGCGATGCGGTCTTCCAGCTCGGCGACTGCACGGGCGTCCGCGAGCGCCTTGATGGAGTCGATGAGTTGCCTGCCAAGGTCCACCGGCACGTCACCGGCGGCTATGGCAGCGAGGACGGATTCGATTTGCTCTACGGCGCGGGCTGCGGGGTCGAAGTTGAATTGCACGGGCTGAGCCTCGGGCTTGAGCGCTGGCGCGCACCTCGATAGAATCAATGATGCAGCTTGAAGGTCACCCTCAAGTGCTGTCAATCGGCGTCCAATCGGGACCCCCTATCGGCGCGCAAAAGGGACCCCCTTTGCGTTGCTTGGATTGGTTGATGCTGGGCGCGGGTTTCGCGCTGC
>JAJXVK010000059.1 GCA_021782155.1 Pseudomonadota bacterium | reverse complement strand
CCTCGTACCAGTGCAGCTCGTCGATGCGCTGGCTGGCGGGCAGGATGTCGAAGCTCTCGTTGCGTTCGGGACGCATGAAGTTCCACGCGCGCTGCATGTGGCGGATCAGCGAGTGCGCCTTGTACTGCGTGGCAACGCCGATCCGGCGGATGCCCGAGTTGATCGCGTTCGACAACGCGAAATCGACGATCCGGCTCATGCCGCCGAAATAGACCGCGGGCTTGGCGCGCCTGTCGGTCAGCTCCATCAGGCGGCTGCCGCGGCCCCCGGCGAGTACATAGGCCATCGCGTCGCGCGCGAGCGGGGCCTGACGTTTCACTTCCATTCCGTCCTCTCCTCCAGAATGCCGCTTCTGTCCCTTAACCCTCGAATTCGAACATCAATGTTGCAAGCGGCGGCAGGATCACCTGCGCCGCGCCATGCTCGGCGCGGATCGCACCCATGTTGCCCTTGCCGCTGCCGCCATAGATGGCCGCGTCGCTGTTGACCGCCTCGCGCCAGCGGCCGTCGCAGGGCAGCGGCAGGCGATAGTGGTCGTGCACGCGCGGGGTCATGTTGCTGACGATCACCACCGGCTTCGCCCCCGGCGCCTTCCTGACCCACGCGAAGACACTGGCGGCGGCGTCGTTCACCACCAGCCACTCGAAGCCTTCGCTCTCGCAGTCGCGTGCATGGAGCGCCGCGCTTTCGCGATAGAAGCGGTTGAGGTCGCGCAGCAGCAGTCGCACGCCTTCATGTGCGGGCGCTTCGAGCAGTTCCCAGTCGAGCTCGCGCTCCTCGCTCCATTCGCGGCGCTGGGCGAACTCCTGCCCCATGAACAGCAGCTTCTTGCCGGGATAGCCCCACATCAGCGCGTAGTAGGCGCGCAGCGAAGCGAACTTCTGCCAGTCGTCGCCGCTCATCTTGGTGAGCAGGCTGCCCTTGCCGTGGACCACCTCGTCGTGGCTCAGCGGCAGCACGAAGTTCTCGGCGAAGGCGTACATCAGCCCGAAGGTGATGTCGTCGTGGTGGTACTGCCGGTGGACCGGGTCGCGCGCCATGTATTTCAGCGTGTCGTGCATGAAGCCCATGTTCCACTTGAAGCCGAAGCCGAGGCTGGAGCGCGGGCCATCGTCGTAGGCGGGCAGGGTCACGCCGGGCCAGGCGGTCGATTCCTCGGCGATCGTCATCACGCCGGCGTGCGTGCCGTAGAGCGCCTTGTTGGTCGCGCGCAGGAAGTCGACCGCTTCCCAGTTCTCGCGCCCGCCGCTCTCGTTGGGGATCCATTCGCCGGCTTCGCGGCTGTAGTCGCGGTAAAGCATCGAGGCGACCGCATCCACGCGCAGCCCGTCGACGTGGTACTGCTCGGCCCAGAACAGCGCGTTGTTGACGAGGAAGGCGGAAACCTCGCGCCGCCCGAAGTTGTAGATCGCGGTGTTCCAGTCGGGGTGGAAACCCAGCCGCGGGTCCTCGTGCTCGTAGAGCGCGGTGCCGTCGAAGTGGGCGAGGCCGTGTTCGTCGGTGGGGAAGTGCGCGGGCACCCAGTCGACCAGCACGCCGATCCCGGCGCGGTGCGCGCCGTCGACGAAGCGCGCGAAGCCCTGCACGTCGCCGAAGCGCGCGCTTGGCGCATAAAGGCCGGTGGTCTGGTAGCCCCAGCTTGGATCATAGGGGTGTTCGGAGACCGGGAGGAACTCGATGTGGGTGAAACCCATCTCGGCGACATAGGGGATCAGCTGTTCGGCCAGCTCGTCCCAGCTCAGGAACCAGCCGTCGCCGCGCCGCCGCCATGATCCGGGGTGGACCTCGTAGATCGAGATCGCCTCGCGCCGCGGGTCGACCGATTGCCAGTGCGCGCGGTGCGCCGCGTCGCCCCAGTCGGACTTGCCGGGCGTGGCGACGATCGAGGCGGTCCTGGGGCGCAGCTCGCTGGCGAAGGCGAAGGGATCGGCCTTGAGCGGCTGAACGGTGCCGTCGGGGCCGGTGATGCGGTACTTGTAGGCACTGCCCGCGCCGATGCCGGGAATGAAGATTTCCCACACCCCGATGTCCTGCCGCTTGCGCATCGCATGGCGGCGCGGGTCCCAGTCGTTGAAATCGCCGACGAGGCAGACGTGGCGCGCGTTGGGCGCCCAGACCGCGAAGTGTACGCCGCTCGCGCCTTCGTGCTCGACGGCATGCGCGCCCATCTTGTCGAACAGGCGGTAGTGGCGGCCCTCGTTGATCAGGAAGTCGTCGACCGGGCCCAGCACCGGCCCGAAGCTGTAGGGATCGGTCAGCCACCATTCGGCGCCGTTCGCGCGGCAGCGGTACTTGACCGGCCTGGGCTTGCCCTTGAGCCTGCCCTCGAACAGCCCCCGGCCATCGGTTCGCGTCATCCTGCCCAGCGCCGCTCCGCCCAGGCTGTAGGCCGTCGCCTCCTCGGCCCCAGGCAGCAGTGCGCGGGCGAAGGTGCCTTCGGGTCCGGCATGAGGGCCGAGCAGCGAGAACGGATCGGCGTGGGTGCCCTCCAGCAGGGCGTCGATGGCG
Organism: Pseudomonadota bacterium; assembly: GCA_021782155.1. Lineage (GTDB taxonomy): Bacteria > Pseudomonadota > Alphaproteobacteria > Sphingomonadales > Sphingomonadaceae > Novosphingobium. The sequence goes on along the minus strand of JAJXVK010000059.1, from coordinate 11,158 downwards.
GATTGCGGCGGCTTCACCGGACTCCCCAGATATCCCGGGCATATTCGCCGATCGTGCGGTCGGACGAGAACCAGCCGACGTTGGCGATGTTGCGGATTGCCGTGGTGCGCCAGCCGGCCGGATCGCGCCAGCGCGCATCAACCGCGCGCTGCGCGGCGAAATAGCTGTCGAAGTCTGCAGCGACCATGAACCAGTCGTGGTCGTAGAGCCCGCCCATCAGCCCGGTGTAGCGCTCCGGGTCGTCGGGCGAGAACACGCCCGAGGAGATCATGTCGACCGCCTGCTGCAACTCGCGTGATCCCTCGATCACCGCGCGCGGGTTGTAACCGTCGGCGCGCTTGGCCGCGACTTCCTCGGCGGTGAGCCCGAAGATCACGATGTTGTCGTCGCCGACGTGGTCCTTGATCTCGATGTTGGCGCCGTCGAGCGTGCCGATGGTCAGCGCGCCGTTCAGCGCGAACTTCATGTTGCCGGTGCCGCTCGCTTCCATGCCGGCGGTCGAGATCTGCTCGGACAGGTCGGCTGCGGGGATGATCCGTTCGGCGAGGCTGACGTTGTAGTTGGGCACGAACACCACCTTGAGCAGCCCGCCGACCGAGGGGTCAGAATTGACCCGCCGCGCGATATCGTTGGCGAGCTTAATCACCAGCTTGGCATTGTGGTAGCTCGACGCGGCCTTTCCGCCGAATATCTTGACGCGCGGCACCCAGTCGCGCTCGGGATGGCTTCGGATCTGGTCGTAGAGCGCGACCGTCTCGATCAGGTTCAGGAGTTGCCGCTTGTATTCGTGGATGCGCTTGACATGCACGTCGAACAGCGCGTCGGGATCGAGCCGCACGCCCATCAACTGCTTGAGGTGCGCGGCGAGCGCGACCTTGTTGGAGCGGTTCACTTCGGCGATCCGCTCGCCCAGCTCGCGGTCGCCGGCCAGCACATTGAGTTCCGCGAGCCGTTCGGCGTCATCAAGGAATGCATCGCCGATCGCATCGCGCAGGACGGTGGTCAGGCGGGGATTGCACTGCTGTAGCCAGCGCCGCGGAGTGACGCCGTTGGTCTTGTTGTTGATCCGCTTCGGATAGAGCTTGTGAAGGTCGGCGAAGACCGTCTCCTTCATCAGCTCGGTGTGCAGCGCCGCCACGCCGTTGACGCTGTGCGCCCCGGCGAAGGCGAGGTTCGCCATGCGCACGCGCCGCTCGCCGCCTTCGTCGATCAGCGAGATCGACGAGATCGCGCGCTCGTCGAGCCCGGCCTTGCGCGCTTCGCGCAGCACGCGGCTGTTGATCGCGTAGATGAGCTGCATGTGGCGCGGCAGCATGCGCTCGAACAGCGGCAGCGGCCACGATTCGAGCGCTTCTGGCAGAAGCGTGTGGTTGGTGTAGGCGATGGTGCGGTTGGTCACGTCCCACGCCTCGCTGAACTCCAGCCCGTGGACGTCGACCAGCAGGCGCATCAGTTCGGCCACGGCGACCGCCGGGTGCGTGTCGTTGAGCTGGATCGCGGCGTGGTCGGGCAGCGTGCGGACGTCGCCCTGGTACTGCTCGTGGCGGCGCAGGATGTCCTGGATCGAGGCGGAGGTGAAGAAGAACTCCTGCCGCAGGCGCAGTTCCTGTCCGGCGGGGCTCGAATCCGCCGGATAGAGCACGCGCACCAATGCGTCGGCGCGCACCTGGTCGGCGAGCGCGCCGATGTGGTCGCCGGCGTTGAAGGCGTCGAGCCGGATCGGGTCGAGCGCGCTCGCGGTCCACAGCCGCAGCGTGTTGACCCGCTTGCCGCGCCAGCCGACGATCGGGGTGTCGACCGCGGTCGCCAGCACTTCCTCGGCCGGTTTCCACGCCACGCCATCACTGCCTTCCACGACCTCGCCGCCGAAGCCGATGCGATAGGCGCTCTCGCGCCGCTCGAACTCCCAGGGGTTGCCGTGCAGCAGCCAGGTTTCGGGCAGTTCGACCTGCCAGCCGTCGTCGATGCGCTGGCGGAACATGCCGTTCACATAGCGGATGCCATAGCCGTAGGCGGGGATATCGAGGCTCGCCATGCTCTCCATGAAGCACGCCGCGAGCCGCCCCAGGCCGCCGTTGCCGAGCGCCGCGTCGGGCTCGAGCTGCTCGATCGCGGCCAGGTCGATGCCCTCGGCGCGCAGCGCCTGCTCCATGCCGCGCGTTTCGACCATGTTGGAAAGCGCGTCACGCAACAGCCGGCCGGTAAGGAATTCGAGGCTCAGGTAATAGACCCGCTTGCCGTGCTGTTCGTAGGTGCGCCGCGTCGATTCGATCCAGCGGTCGATCACCTTGTCCCGCAGCGCGAGGACGGTGGCGGTGTACCAGTCGTGCGGCTTGGCGGCCTGCTTGTCCTTGCCGGTGCGGTGGCGCAGGATTTCGAGCAGGCGTTCGGCGCTGGGCGGCGCTGCCGCGGCAGCATCGGGGCGGGGATCGGTCATCAGCGGGCCTCATCGGAAACGAGCGGGTGGGCCTGCCGAACCTGCGCCATTGTGCAGTGCAAAACAAGCTGTTGCCGATCGGCTGCGCGACACGCCCACCGGTTCTGCTGTCTGCCTGTCCCCGCCGTCACGAGCCGCACCTCCCCTTGCGGGCGGATCCCCGCCAACCGGGCGTCTAGCAGCGATTTGGGTTGTGTGCCCGCAACATACGAATGCGCCTCGATTTAGCGCGCGCCGGGGCGGTAGCTTGCCTCGACGTGGCCCCTGAGGTCCTCTGGCCAGAAATAGACCTTGCGCAGCTTCCCGTCCGCATAACGCTGCGCCTCGTCGGCGAAGTGGGGCGAGGCGGGATCGCCGCTCTCGCCGCCTGCGGTCACCGCCCAGGCCCTGACTTTCGGACCGAACTCGACCACCGCGACGAAGCTGTTGCCGCTGGTGCCGTAGTACCTCTTCGTGTTCGGATATGGCTTCGCGCCGAACGAGGCGAGCGAGCCCCACACCGCCGAAGTGAACGGCACCGGCAGGCTGGGCTTCGCATCGTCGAAGTGCGGCTGGATCGCATCGTCGAGCCGCTGGAAGCGGTTGACGTCGCCCCAGGCGATGCGCCAGCCGCCGAAGTCCCGCTCCAGCCGCGCGACCGCCTTGTCGAACGCCGTCAGGCGCTCGACCGGCGAGGTCTTCTCGTGGATGTAGTCGGCAAGCTGCATGCGCGCGGCGCGCGCCCTGGCGTTGAGATCGGCGCCCAGCGTGTCGCCCCAGAACACCGCGAGCGTGGTCGCCTGCGAGCCATAGCCCCAGCGTTCGTCCCAGTTTCGCAGCACGCGCACCGGCTGGGCGAGCTTCTCCTTGAGCGGATCGCTCTCGGCGAGCGCGTCCCAGTCGCCGACCAGTTGCGGCACGAGCAGCGCGAAGGCAGGCAGATGGCTGTCGAAGGCGGCGTTGATCAGGCGCTGCGGGGTGAAGTCGTGCCTGCCCTTCAGGACCTCGTCGGCATGGACACCGCGATAGTTGGGCCCGGCCTGGTCCATGTAACGCGGGTAGTCCTTCGCCCTGGGGCTGTCGGGCCCCGCCGCGTCCCACGGCCAGTCGTTGGTGTTGTGGACCCAGCCGACGGCCGGGTTCTCGACCGAGGGTAGCGTGTCGAGGCTGTGCAGCCCCTTCCAGTCGGTCGCCGGGTTCGATCCGTCGACCGGCTCGCGGTAGTCGAACGTGTCTTCGCGGACCGGCACGAACTGCGGGTGGAGATAGGCGATCTCGCCCTTGCCGTCGGCGAAAAGCGTGTCGTTCGAGGAATTGGCCTTGAGGTCCGCCACCTTCAGGTAGCTGGCGAGGTCGCCGGTCTTCGTGCGCAGCCACGATTGTTCGAGCGCGGGGATCGGCTTCCACATCAGCGCCTCGGCGATCCACTTGCCGCTCTCTGCCGCGACGATCGGCCCGTGGTGCGAGCGCCAGGTGGTGAACTGCCGTTCGCCCATCGAGCCGTCGGGCTTGCGGTAGCGAACCGTTACCGTATTGGAATTCAATGGGCGAAGTTGAGAACCATATCGGTAAAACCACTTGCCGCCCTTGCTCGTCACTTCCTCCGCGAACTGGTCGACGTTGTCGACACCCGAGGAGGTGTGCATCCAGCCCACGTTCGGGTTGAAGCCCTGGTAGATGAAGAACTGCCCCCAGGTCGACGCGCCATAGGCGTTGAGCCCGGCGTCGCTCGTCATCTGCAGTTCGGAGCGGAAGTAGAAGCTGGTGTGCGGGTTGATGAGCAGCAGCGCGTGGCCGTCCACGGTGTTCTTCGGCGCGATGGCGATGCCGTTCGACCCGCGCGGCTCGCGCCGCTCGGCCCCCGTTTCGCGCGCGGTCGGCGGGATCGGGCGATGCTCGTAAAAGCTCTGCAATTTCGTCAGCGAAATCCGCTCGATGTCGCCGCCGATGCTCCCTTCGGTGAACGAGAGCGCCATCCACGGCTCGAAGCGCGTCAGCACCTTGGGATGCACCTCGGGATGTGTCGCTAGGTAGAAGTTGAGCCCGTCGGCCCAGGCGTCCATCAGCGCGCGCAGCCAGGCCGGGCTCTGATGGTACTGTGCCTGCAGCTGGGCGGGATCAACGTAGAGCCGCTGGCGCAGGTCCTGCCAGATCGCGCTCTCGCCCTCGGTCTCGGCGGTGCGGCCCAGCGCGGTCAGGTAGTTGGCCTCGATCCGGCCGAAGTCGTCCTCGGCCTGCGCGTAGATCGCGCCGAACACCGCGTCGGCGTCGCTCTTGCCGTGGACGTGGGCAATGCCCCAGTCGTCGCGCGTGATGGTGACGCGCGCGGCTTCGGCCTGCCAGCGCGCCATGTCCGCGGACGGCGCGGCGTGGACGGCAATCGGCGCGAGCAGCGCGGCTGTTGCGGCGAGGGTCTTGAGACCCGGTGCGATGAGACCCATGCGCCAAGGGCTATCGGGCATGCTGCGCTGCGGCAAGTCCTTACTGACGCCAGCCCTTCGTCTTGGCCGCCTGTTCCTGCGCAGCGTCGAGCGCCGGGCCTGCCGCCATGTCCTGCGCGGCCGCCATCAGCGCGGCGTCGGGGCTGCCGGCCTGCCGGTACTCGCCCATCTCCGCCGCGCCGCCGCCCAGCGTCCGGGCGATGCGCCAGCCGCGATCGTCGCGGCAGGCGATCCCCGACTTGTCAGCGCCTGCGAAGGTGCGGCACAGCTCGCCCCGCTTGTCGGCGAAGCTCAGCAATACGCGGGTCGGCGCATTCGCCGGCTGGGTCGCGACGAGCTGGTTGTCGAGCGCCGCCGCAAGCTGCGCGTCGGCATAGCCGGGCCCCGGCGCGCCGGGCCGGGTGAGCACCACCGCCAGCGCCAGTGAAGCGGCGAGCGCGGGCACCGCGGCCCAGGTCCAGCGCGGCAGCGAGCGGGGCTTGCGCTCCTCGCGCCGGTCGCGCGCTGCGGCGAAGTCGACCACTTCGGCCCCGCCGTTCGTTTCGGCGGCCCCGCCACGCACCGCCTCGACCAGCCGGTCGGGCACCGGCGCATCGAGGATCGGCGCGAAGTGCGCGCCCAGCGTCGCCTTGAGCAGACGGTGCGAGGCGACTTGCCTTTCCAGCGCCGGGTCAGCCGCGATCGCCGCTTCGACGCGGGCCAGTTCCTCGCCCGAGAGCTCGCCGTCGGCATAGGCGGCGATCTGTTCCCTGGTCACGGTCATGCCGCTTCTCCGAGCAGCGCGAGCAGCGCGTCGCGCCCGCGCACCAGCCGCGAGTTGAGCGTGCCCACCGGGCAGCCCACGATCTCGGCGGCTTCCTTGTAGGAATAGCCTTCCACCATCACCAGGACCACCGCCTCGCGTTGCTCGTCGGGCAGCTTCTGCATCGCCCGCTCTACGTTCGATAATTCGACGCTCGCTTCCTGCGCGCCGCCCGAGCCGACCGACAGGCCCGCTTCCTCGTCGGCGAAAGTCTGCATTCGCCGCGTGTTCGCCCTGCCTACGTCGATCCACAAGTTGCGCATGATCCGGTACATCCAGCTGTCGAGACGCGTGCCTTCGTGCCACTGATCGCGGCTGCGCAGCGCGCGCTCCATCGTCATCTGGCAAAGATCGTCGGCCTCGTTCATGTCGCGCGAAAGCGCCGCGGCGAAGCGGCGCATCCGGGGCAACAGGGCGATCAAGCCGTCTTCGAAGCGATCCGACAGGGTCCTTGCCTTTCCGATGGATAGAACGGGCGGGCTCGTTCGTTTAATCCACCAGTCAGAGAGCTTTTGCGAGACCTAATGCCATGAATGCCCGGACAATCCTGGCTGCAACCTGCGCCGCCGTGCTCGCCCTGCTGGCGGGCGCGCCCGCGCTGGCCCAGCTCGGCCTGCCGCCGGTGGGCCAGACAGTAGGCGGCGTGGTCGATGGTACGCTCGGCACGGTGGGGCGCACGCTGGACCCGGTCACCGGCGAGGCCGAGGCGATCGGGCGGGCGGCGGCATCGCTCGCCAACGCGCGGCTGGAGCGGCTAGACCGGCTGGTCCGCCGCAATCGCGACGCGATCGAACGCGACGCAAACGGCGATCCTGCGGTGAAGGGCGAGCTGCTGGTGGTCGATCCCGAACCCCGCGCGCTCGAAGCCGCGAGGGCCGCGGGCTTCGCTGTCGCGGGCGAGGACAAGCTCGGCGAACTCGGCCTTTCGGTCACGCGGCTGGCGGTCCCGGCGGGCATGGACCTCGCTGGCGCGCAGAAGCGGATCGAGGCGCTGATGCCCGGAGCGCAGATCTCGGCCGATACGCTGAACTTCCAGGCGGGCGGAACGCAAGGCGCGAAGCGCGGCATCGATCAGCGCACCAAGCCCGCCATCGCCGCGTCCGTCGGCATGATCGACGGCGCGCCCGGCGCTTCGATCCCGGTCGCCGCCACGCGCGGCTTCGCTGCGGGCGCCCCGGCCCCGAGCAACCACGGCAGCGCGGTCGCTTCCTTGCTTGCCTCGGCGGGCGTGCGAACGATCTACGTCGCCGACGTCTACGGCACCGACCGGGCAGGCGGCAACGCGCTGGCCATCGCGCGCGGGCTCGACTGGCTGCTGGGGCGCGGCGCGAAAGTGGTCTCGATCAGCCTCGTGGGTCCGCCCAATCCGCTGCTCGCGCGCGCGGTCGCGGCGGCGCAGCGCAAGGGCGCGGTGGTGGTTGCGGCGGTGGGCAACGACGGACCGGCTGCGCCGCCATCCTACCCCGCGTCCTATCCCGGCGTGCTGGCGATCACCGCGGTCGATGGGCACGACCGCGCGCTGATCGAGGCGGGCCGAGCGCTCCATATCGACTATGCCGCGCCGGGCGCCGACATGCTCGCCGAGGATGCGAAAGGGCGCTGGCGCGGCGTGCGCGGCACGTCCTACGCCACGCCGCTGGCCGCCGCGCGCGCCGCCGCGGCGCTCGATGCGCGAGGGACCGTGACCGCCACGCTCGACCGCGAGGCGCAGCGCCTCTCGCCCGCCGCCGCCTTTGGCCGCGGCCTGCTCTGCGCGACCTGCCGCCGCACCCGCTGAAAATTTTTCGCGAGGCATGAATTAAGCCGCGCGGGCCATCCGTTTTCGTTTCGACAGGCGGCGGGAAGCAGCCGCCCGATCAAACGAAAGGATGCGACATCATGCGTAAGATCATCACTCTCTCCGCTCCCCTGTTCGCGATCGCGCTGGTTGCGAGCCCGGCCCACGCGCAGCTGCTCGGCGGCGGCCTTGGCGGCGCGCTCGGCGGGACGCTGGGCGGAACCTTTGGCGGCGGCGTCACCGGTCCGGGCATCGACCCGATGGGAACCGTCGGGTCGGTCACTCCGGGCACCAGCGGCACGCTGAGCGGTTCGGCTTCGCGCAGCGGCAGCACCTCGGTCAATCGCCACAATGGCAGGGTCAGCACCAGCCAGAACGCCAGCGCCAACGGTTCGGGCGGCCTTTCCCAGACGCTGGCCTCGCCGGTCGGCGCGCTCGGCGGTGGCGCCTCGGGCAGCGGCAGCGCTTCGGGATCGGGCAGCGCCGATGCCAGCCTGATCGGCACCGACCAGCTGACCGGCATCGCCCGGCAGGGTGTCGGCACCGCGGGCAGCGCCGCCGGACAGGCGCAGGGCAAGGCCATGACGACTGCGGGCGGTGCGAAGGCCGCCGCGGTCAACGGCGCGGCCAAGGGCGCGGCGCGCGGCAAGGCGATTGCGGGCAATGCCGCGGGCACGGCGCAGGGTACCGCGAGCGGTACGGCCGGCGCCGCGCAGTCGGCTGCCCCGCAGCCCTCGCTGCCCTCGCTCGCCGTTCCCTCGCCCGCACTGAGCGGTAGCGCATCGGGTTCGGCCTCGGGATCGGCCACGGGCAGCGTGATGTAACCTCTCCCGGAAGCGGGGCGAACCGGACCGGCAGAGACCGGCCCCCGCACCCCCCGCGCGGCTCCTGCAGATCCCTCCCATCCCCCTCCCTCGCAGGTTCCCGCGCCGAAAGGCCCCGTCCCGGTACGATCCGGGGCGGGGCTTTTCACGCTCCGGTGCTGGCGGCGCGCCGAAGCGCTGCTATGAAACGGCCATGATCGGCAGGCGCGAGGTTTTGGGGATCGGTGCGGGACTGGCCACGGCGCTGGCGCTGGCGCTGCGCCCGTTGAGCGCCGCCGCGTCCGCGCTGCATCGCGCGCCCGCGCTGCACCCGGCATTGCGCCTGCGCGCGGGCGACACGGTGGGGCTGATCGAGCCCGCGGGCTTCACCGAGGGGCCCGAGCGGATCGAGATGGTCAAGCAGACCATCGAGGGGATGGGCCTCGTCCCCCGCCTCGGCGCGCATGTCGGCACGCAATTCGGCTACCTCGCCGGAACCGATGCCGAGCGCGCCGCCGACGTCAACGCGATGTACGCCGATCCCGATGTCCGCGCGATCTTCGCCGTGCGCGGCGGGTGGGGCTGCGAGCGCATTCTGCCGCTGCTCGACTGGGATACGATCCGCGCGCATCCCAAGCTGCTGATCGGATTCAGCGACATCACCGCGCTCCACCTCGCCTTCGCCGCGCGCGCGCACTTCGCCACGATCCACGGGCCCGTCGCGTCGAGCAGCTGGCCCAAGGTGAGCTGGGAGAGCCTGTGGCGCATGGGCTTCTCGGGCCAGACCCCCGCGCTGGATCTGGCGCGCGAGGGCGAGCCGCTCACCGTGCTTCACCCGGGTACGGCGCGCGGGCGGCTGCTCGGCGGCAACCTCGCGGTGCTGACCGCGCTGGTCGGCACGCCGTGGCTGCCCGATTTCACCGGCGCGATCCTGTTCCTCGAGGAAGTGCGCGAGGCCGAATACCGGGTCGACCGCATGCTCAGCCAGCTCCAGCTGTCCGGAGTGCTCGGCAAGCTCTCCGGCGTGGTGTTCGGCCAGTGCAGTCACTGCGCCACCGAAGAGGCCGATTATGTCGGCTTCACCGTCGCGCAGGTGCTCGAGCAATACTTCGCGCCGCTCGGCGTGCCGGCGGTCTCGGGAGCGAACATCGGGCATGTCTACGGCCAGATCTGCCTGCCCTCGGGCGCGCAAGTGGAGCTCGATACGGCGGCGGGGACGCTGCGCCTGCTCGAACCTATCGTAGGCGAACAGGCCCCGAAAGAAGGCCCCGGCGCGGGGGATCCGCGCCGGGACAAGGTTGACCGGTCGGGTCGCAGATAACCGGCTGAAGCCATGGTTAACCGCAAGGTCCGGCACGCGCTGTGCGGTCGGTCACACGGTGTCGACGAGCACCACTTCGCTGTCCTCCAGCGCAGTCACGCGCAGCACTTCGAGGCCTGAAATCGCGGCGCCGTCGCGCGCGCCGACGCGTGTTCCGTCGATCTCCAGCGCGCCGGTGGCGGGGACGAGGTAGCCCTTGCGATCCTTGCCGAGAGGGTATTCCACCGTCTCGCCCGCCCTGATCGTCGCGCCGAGCACGCGCGCGTCGGTGCGGATCGGCAGGGCATCGTCGCCCGCGCGCCCGCTGGCGAGCACCATGAACTTGCCCGAGCGGTCGTCCCGCGGGAAAGGCCGCGCGCCCCAGCCCGGCGCCTCGCCGCTGCGCGTGGGCAGGATCCAGATCTGGAACAGCGTGGTGGCGACGTCCTCGGCGTTCCACTCGGAATGGCGGATGCCGGTGCCCGCGCTCATCACCTGAACGTCGCCCGCTTCGGTTCGGCCCTCGTTGCCGAGGCTGTCGCGGTGGGTGATCGCGCCGGTGCGGACGTAGGTGATGATCTCCATGTCGCGGTGCGGGTGCGCTGGAAAGCCGGTGTGCGGGGCAATCGTGTCGTCGTTCCACACGCGCAGGTTGCCCCAGTGCATGCGCGCCGGGTCGTGGTAGTTGGCGAAGGAGAAGTGGTGCTTCGCGTCGAGCCAGCCGTGGTTCTCGCCGCCGAGCTTTTCGAAAGGACGCAGTTCGATCATGAGATGTCTCCGGGTCGGCAGGGACTGTGAAATCCCCCGCCGTTCTGTATGGACCGGCATATAGGCGTGCTTGCCTTTCCTGTTCAGCGAGATAAATTGCGCACGTTCATTCGGAAAAATCGAAATGTCGACCCCGGGTACCCCCACCCTCGACCAATTGAACATTTTCCTGACGGTGGTCGAAACCGGCAGCTTCGCGGCCGCAGGGCGCAAGCTCAATCGCGCGGTTTCGGTGATCTCCTACGGCATCGCCAACCTCGAGGCGCAGCTTGGCGTCACGCTGTTCGAGCGCGAGGGCACGCGCCGCCCGCAACTCACACCCGAAGGCGAGGCGGTGCTGGCCGAAGCGCGCCGGGTGGCACAGGGCGTCGACGCGCTGCGCGCGCGGGTCAAGGGCATGCTCGAGGGGCTCGAGCCCGAGGTCGGCCTTGCGGTCGACGTCATGCTCCCCGCCGAAAGGCTGGGCTGCGTGCTGCGCGACTTCGCGGCGGCATTTCCCACCGTGCCGCTGAGGCTGTGGGTCGAGCCGCTGGGCGCGGTGGCGCAACTGGTGCTCGATGGCCGCGCGGGGCTGGGGATCGCCGGGCCCGCCGCCGCCGAGGTCGAGGGGCTTGAGCGCTTCGCGGCGGGTTCGGTCGAGCTGGTGCCCGTCGCCGCGCCCGATCATCCGCTGGCGCGCAAGCTGGACCTTACGCCCGCCGGTCTGCGCGAGCATGTCCAGCTCGTGCTCACCGACCGCTCGCCGCTGACCGAGGGGCGCGATTTCGCGGTGACCAGCCCGCACACCTGGCGGCTTGCCGACCTCGGAGCCAAGCATGCCTTGCTGCGCGAGGGGATCGGCTGGGGAGAAA
>JAJXVK010000058.1 GCA_021782155.1 Pseudomonadota bacterium | reverse complement strand
GCTGCTGGCCCCGCGCGGAATCGGGATGCTCATCTCGGTCACGTTGTTCAACAAGCAGATCAACAAGATCGATCCCCGCTTTGCGCTTACATTGGGGCTGGGACTCGTCGGCTGGTCGCTGTGGCTGATGTCGCGCTGGTCGCCCGACATGCCGATGGCACCGATCTTCATAACCGGCATGATCCAGGGCGTGGGGCTGTCGTTCACCTTCATCCCGATAACGCTGCTCGCCTTTGCGACACTGCCACCGCGGTATCGCGCCGACGCATCGGCGATGAACAACCTGTTCCGCAACGTCGGCTCGTCGATCGGCATCACGATCTGTTCGGTGCTGCTGGCACGCAATCTCCAGCTCAATCACGCCGAAATCGGTTCCGCGTTGCGCATTCCCGCGATGCCCTTCGCGCTCGACCGAGTTACCGCCTATGGCGAAGCGAGCGATGCGGTCATGCAGGTGCTCGACGGCATGGTGAACAAGCAGGCCGCGATGCTCGCCTACCTCGACGACTTCCTGCTGATGGCGATGTTGTGCTTCTTTGCGATACCCTTCCTCTACCTGCTCAAGGCCAGCAAGCCGGGCGCGCCACACTCGGCGTCCGCCGCGGCCGATGCAGCCGGTCACTGAGCCCGGTCTGGCGCGGGCCTAGCGCGGGCCGCCGTCGACCTGCACCGTCGCGCCGGTCGTATAGCTGGAGGCCGGGCTCGCCAGCATCAGCGCAGCGGTGACGATCTCGTCCGGTCGGCCCGGCCGGCCCAGCGCGACCGGCTGGCTCTCGCGGGCTTCCTCGGTCCAGGCTTTCGAGATGTCGGTCAGGAACGGCCCCGGCACCAGCGTGTTGACGCGCACCTTCGGCGCATATTCGCGCGCCAGCGACTGGCTCATCAGGTTGATCGCCGCCTTGGCGCTGCCATAGGGGACGATGCCGGGTGCGGCGTGGAGCGAGGCGGTCGAGCTCAAGTTGATGATGCAGCCGCCGTCACCCTGGCTCATGCGGTGGCCGACCTGGCTCGCGAGGCGGAAGGGGCCCTTGAAATTGAGGTTGAGGATCGAATCGAACAGAGCCTCGGTCACTTCGTGGCTGGGGCAGGCCGGTCCCATCCCGGCGTTGTTGATGAGGATGTCGACCCGGCCGAACGCGCCGTAGGCCGCCTCGACCAGACGGTCGATCTCGTCCCAGCGGCCGCAGTGGGCGGCGTGTGCCATCGAACGGCGGCCCAGCATGCGCACCTGCTCGGCAACTTCGCGGCAGGCATCGATCTTGCGGCTGGCGATGATCACGTCGGCGCCGCGCTCGGCCAGCGCCATGACCATCTGCAGGCCGAGCCCGCGCGAGCCGCCGGTGACCAGCGCCACCTTGCCGGTGAAGTCGAACAGGGGGTCCATCGATCCGTCTCCCATCATGCAATTCGAACATTGTGCATTTTTGCGGGTTGCACCCGGTTGCGCGATGTTTAATCAAACGATTAAATCACAAGCCGGACGAGCGCAAACGAAAGCGGCGCGGTCCACGAGGAGCGGAGGCGAGGGTGTCGATACTCTACGACGAAGGACAACAGGCGATCGCGACCGAATCGCGGCGCGTGCTCGATGCGCGAACCGACAAGGCGCGGTTGCTCGGCTTGCTCGAACAGGTCGGCGCCTACGACGAGACTTTCTGGCAAACCGCGGTCGAGCAGGGCTGGACCGCGCTGGCGCTGCCCGAGGCCCATGGCGGGCTCGATCTCTCGCTGGTAGAACTCGGGCTTGTCGCGCAGGCGACCGGCGCGGCAACGGCGGGCGCACCTTTCCTGACCGGCGGCTATGGCGCGGCGATGGCGATCCTCCACGGCAACGACGAAGGCGCCAAGGGCGACTGGCTGGCAAAGTTGGCGAACGGCGAGGCGACCGGCTGCACAGCCTTCGCCGAGGGTAGTTCGCCGTTGCCGACGGTCCCGGCGGTCCGCTTCGACGGCGGCGCGCTCCACGGCACGAAGCCAGCCGTGCCGGGCGGGCTCAAGGCGGACGTCGCGGTCGTCTGGGCCTCGCTCGGCGCGCGGCCTGTGCTGGTCGCGGCCGACCTCTCGGCGGCGAAGCGCGAGGCGGTGAACAGCTTCGACAACGCGAGGCTCTATGCCGACCTTGTCTTCGACGGAACGCCCGCCCAGATGCTGGTGCAGGGCGAAGATGCCGCCGCGCTTGCCCGCGACGTGCTGGCGCGGATGGCGGTGGTCACCGCGCACGAACAGGTCGGCGGGGCCGAGGCGTTGCTCCATATCGCGCGCGACTATGCCGTCACGCGCAAGGCTTTCGGCCAGCCGATCGGCGCGTTCCAGTCGATCAAGCACCGCATCGCCGAGCTTTACGGGCTGGTCGAGATCGCCCGCGCCAACTGCATCCATGCCGCGGCGCAGGAAGGCCAGCCCGGCTTCGCGCTCGCCGCCGCCGACGCGCGGCTCTCGGCGATCGAGGCCTACGACACCGCCGCGCGCGACTGCGTCCAGGTCCATGGCGGCATCGGCGTGACCTGGGAGACGGGGCTGCACCTCCACATGCGCCGCGCACGCAGCCTCGCCATCGAGCAGGGCAACGCACTGTTCTGGGAAGACTGGCTGGTCGATGAACTCGTGAAGGGAGACGCGGCATGAGCGACCTCGACGCCTATCGCGCCAAGGCACGCGCCTGGCTGGAATCGCAAGCGGCCGAGTTCGGCCGCGAGGCGCGGCGCGGGCTTTCCGTGGAAGACGATCTCGCGTTGGGCCGCCGCTACCAGCGCGCCAAGTACGATGCGGGCTACACCGGGATTAATTGGCCGGTCGAGGTCGGCGGGCAGGGGCTCGGCCACCTGGAGAAAGTCACCTTCGACGCCGAGGAAATGCAGTTCGGCATGCCGAACGTCTATTTCGGCATCTCGCTGGGCATGCCGGTGCCGATCCTGATCCGCTTCTGCGAAGACAAGCCGTGGATGAAGGAACGGGTGATCGCTGCGCTCAAAGGCGAAGAGATCTGGTGCCAGCTGTTCTCCGAACCTTCGGGCGGCTCGGACCTCGCGGCGCTGCGCACCCGCGCGGAGACCGACGGCAACGGCTGGAAGATGAACGGCCAGAAGGTCTGGACCAGCTGGGCGCAGTATTGCGACTACGGCGTGATCGTGGTGCGCACCGATCCCACGGTGCCCAAGCACAAGGGGCTGACCTACTTCTGGGTCGACATGAAGGCGCCCGGCGTGGAAGTTCGCCCGATCAAGCTCGCGGGCGGCGACAGCCACGTCAACGAAGTGTTCTTCGACGACGTGCGGCTGGAAGATTCGCAGCGCATGAGCCCGGTCGGCGGCGGCTTCGCGGTCGCGCTCGCCACCTTGATGATCGAGCGCTACGTCGCCACCGACAGCGCCGGCTTCGGCCCGCACCTCGACCTGTTCGTCGAGACCGCTCGGGATGTGGAGTTCAACGGACGGCCCGCGATCGAGGACGGGCGCGTGCGTTCGGCCATCGCGCGCAACCACGCGATGCGCGCCGGGCTCGATTCGATCACCCGCCGCGCGATGCTGATGATGCAGGCGGGCATGCCGCCGGGGCCGGAAGGCTCGCTGCAGAAGCTCGTCGCGGTGCGCAGCCGGCAGAAGCTGTCCGAGCTGGGGCTCGACCTCCAGGGCAACATGGGCCTTGCCTTCGATCCGCACGCCTTCGTCAAGGAGAACTGGGGCACCAGCTGGCTCAACGCACCCACGGGACGCATCGCCGGCGGGTCGGACGAGGTGCTGCTCAATACCATCGCCGAGAAGATCCTCGGCCTGCCGCAGGACCACCGCCCCGACAAGGGCGTGCCCTTCAACCAGATTCCCGCCTGAGGACCATAAGACCATGAAAATCGACAATTCCATAGCGGCCGTCGTCACCGGCGGCGCCTCGGGTCTGGGCCGCGCCACGGCAGAGGCGCTCGCCGCCGCAGGCGTCAAGGTCGCGATCTTCGACATCAACGCGGAGCTGGGCGAAGAGGTCGCCAAGGCGATCGGCGGGGTGTTCTGCAACGTGAACATCATGGACGAAGCCTCGGTCGTCGCCGGCTTCGACAAGGCGCGCGCCGCCAACGGGCAGGAACGCATCACCGTCCACTGCGCGATGGCCAGCCGCCGCGGCAAGACGCTGGCGTGGGACAAGGAGGCGGGCGGCTACAAGCGCCTGTCGACCGAGGATTACGAATTCGGCGTGCTGGGCATCCTCGTCGCCAGCTATCGCATCGCCTCGCTTTCGGCCGAGGGCATGGCCACACTCGACCCGATGGAAGATGGCGAGCGCGGCTGCATCACGCTGACCGCCTCGGTCGCGGCGCAGGATGGGCAGATCGGGCAGGTGACCTACGGCTCGGCCAAGGCGGGGGTCAACGGTCTCGTCCTGCCGATGGCGCGCGACCTGTCGGACCTCGGCATCCGGGTCAACTCGATCATGCCGGGGATCTTCCACACGCCCCTGCTCGGCCGGCTGCCGGAGAACGTGCTGGCGAGCCTCAACGCCTCGGTGCCGTTCCCCAAGCGGCTGGGCAAGCCCGAGGAATTCGCGTCGCTGGCGATGGAACTTGCGCGCAACACCTATTTCAACGGGCAGTGCATCCGTCTCGACGGCGCGATCCGAATGGCCCCGCGCTGAGCGGGACCACGCGGAGCGCCTTGGACTGCATCAGGGCAGGGCGTTCGTCTGGTCTTCCGACCACGACTTGAAGCCGAAGTGGTGAAACACTTGCTGCCCCGCATCGCTCTTGAGGAAGTCGAGCCACATCTTCGCCGCCTTGGGATGCGCGGCGCCCTTGACCACCGCGCCGGCGTAGATGCCGGTCGCGTTCTGGTCGGCGGGGATGTCGACGTCCTCGATCGGGTTGCCGATTTCTTCCTGGAAGATCGCCTCGGACTTCCAGGTCACGCCCGCTTCGGCGCGGCCGGTCATCAGGAGCAGCGGCGACTGGCGATGGTGGATCTGCGTCAGCCGCGTGGTTCCTGCCTCGACCTTGGTCTTGTAGACCTTGTCGACCAGTGCCTGCCCGCCCGCCTTTTCCAGCGAGGCCTGGATCTGGCGGGCGACGCCTTCGAATTCGGGATTGGGCATGACCAGCTTGATGCCGTCGGCGCCCAGGTCACCCAGCGACTTGACCCCGGCCGGATTGCCCCTGGGCACCATGATCGTCAGCGTGTTGGTCGCGTACTTGACCATCGGCGGCAGCGCGAGCCCTTCGTCGATCGTCGCCTGCACGCGCTTGGCGCCGGCGAGGTAGACGTCGGGTGGCGCGACCCAGGTCATGTTGCCCACCGTGATCCGCCCACCGGCGCGCATCTGGTGCACCAGCAGCCCCGGCGGCAGCGTTTCCCAGTAGAGCTTGCCCTTGAACTCGGGGTGCAGCTTCTCGAAGCGCTCAACCAGCTGCGCCATGGCGAAGTAGTAGTTTCCGCCGACGTAGATCACGAGCCTGGCGAACTGCGGCGAGCCGTGGAGGTCGGGCAGGTTGTCGACTTCGGGCACGGTGAAGGTGAAGCCGCGCGGGCTCGCGTCGTTGTTGCGCCCGTTCTGCCACGGGGGATATGCCGCCTCATGCGCGTCACGCGGCAGCGTCCAGTCCTTGGACGTGTCCTGTGCCATCGCCGGCGAGCACGCGCAAAGCGCGCTCGCGGCGGCGGCGAGGACGAGCAGGGTCTTGCTGAAGGCCATCGACCCGTTCCTTTCGTTTCCGGCGTTCAGGCGCTGTAGACGAATCCGGCGTTCACCAGTTCCACGATCGTGGCGACGATGCCGGGCGTCAGCACCACTCCGGGAAGCAGGTTGTTGGTCAGATCCACGGCGATAGCCTCGTGCTCGCCCTTGCCGGCGACAGCGAGCTTGTGTGCGATTTCCCAGATCGCGTTGTGACAGGCGAGGAACACCACGCCGCGCTGCTGGAGCACCGAAATGGTGTTTCCGGCGGGGCTGAACGGCCCCTTGGGGTCCTGGTGCGAGGCGGGATGGATGTCCATCGGCGCGCCGACGAGGGTATTGGACGGGAACTTCGCACCCGCAAGGTCGGTCAGCTTGTACTTGTCCCACATCGCCTGGTTGAACAGCGCGAGGTGCGCAGCGCCGTGGGTCGCCGAGACCGAGAAGTAGTCGGCGTGCCTGAACGAGAAGCGCTGCGCGTTGAGGGAGTTGCGCATAAGGTTGAGCCACGGTCCGTCGATGGCGGTGTTGTCCCACACCTGCTTGAACTTGCCGGGGTGGCCGATGACCAGGTCAAGCGCGGCGGCATCCCAGTCGGCGCGGCTGTCGAGCACCATCGGGCATGTGGTGTAATCGCGCTTGCGCGGCGCGGCGGCGAGGCGGCGCGCGAAGGCGACGTCGATGGCGGGCATCGGCGCGCCCGATGTCGCGGCCCCGGCGGCGACGGGAACGGCTGCGGCCATCGTGGCGAGCGCGGCAAGGGCCGAACGGCGATCGGATTCAAGCATCGGGTCTTCTCCTTTGCGGCCCCCCGGCACGCGTTATATTCTCTGGATCTGGAAGGGGGTCAGTGTCTCCGCAGGGCGCTTTCGGAAGTCCGCGCCGCCCTGGCGACCGCCAGATCTCAGCGCATCAAGAGTACACCGCCGAGCACGACGGCGAGCATTACCAGCGTTTCGAACACGATCAGCACGAAAGGACGCCAGCCCACCTCGAGCACGCTCTTGAGGTCGGTCTTCACGCCGATCGCGGTGATCGCGATGACCAGGAAATAGTGCGACGCGGTGGAGCCCCAGGCGCTCACCGCAGCGGGAATCAGTTTGGCGCTGTTGATCGCGGCGAAGATGAAGAACGCCACGAGGAAGCCCGGGATGTAAGACACCTTGGCGCTCGATGCGTGCTGCGGCTGGCCGCGCCCGAGCCAGAAGAACACGCCCATCACGATCGGCAGCAGCATGGCGACGCGCACCAGCTTCACGAAGGTGGCGAGCGTGCCGACTTCGGGCGAGATCGCGTTACCCGCGGCGACGACCTGCGCCACGTCGTGGATCGTGCCGCCCAGGATCACGCCCATGTCCTGTGGCGAGAGGTGCAGGGCCGTGACCAGCAGCGGGTAGAAGATCATCGCGATCGTCGCCATCAGCGTGACGACGGCGATGACCACGGCAAGCGAGCGCTCGCTTTCCTCGTCTTCAGGCAGGACGCTCGCCACGGCGGCGGCGGCGGAAGCGCCGCAGACAGAAACCGAGCCGCCCGACAGCGCGCCGAATTCGCGGCTGAGGCCGAGGGCCTTCGCCCCCAGCGCGGCACACAGCATCGTCACGGCCATCGCGCCGATCACCAGCAGGAGCGGCGCCAGGCCGATCGAGATGATGTCCGACACGGCGATCTTGATGCCGAGCAGCGCGACGCCGTAGCGCAGCACGTTGCGCGCCGACCAGGCGATGCCCGGACGGATCTTGTGCAGGTCGTAGACGAAGTGGATGGCGAGGCCGATCAGCAGCGCGATCAGCATCGGCGGCGCGCCGTAGTGGACGCTGATCGCCTCGGCGCAGATGCCGCCGATGGTGGCGATCAGCACACCGGGATAGTTGGCGCCGAACCAGCCGCCGATACCGGCGGCGGGCTTGGTCGATCCGGACGGAGCCATGCCCGGAGCAGTGGACGTCATCGGTTGCTTCCTCTTGATTTGTTTATGCTATTCCGATGGCGTCTCATCGCTCAGAACTTGTGCGACCAGCCAAGGCCGACTTCGAACTGGTGCATCTTCAGCTCGATCGCATGGCCCGGGTTGGGCCCGGCGGGCGTGATCTCGATGCCGGTGGTGGTGGCGTCGGGCGAATAGACGAACGCGAAGTTCACCGCAGAGCGCTCGCTGGTCTTGTAACCGACGCCGCCGGTGAAGTGCTCCTTCGAGACGCCCGGCGCGAGGATGTTGAGCGTCGCGTCCTGCGATTGCACCGGGTTGTTGTTGAACGACATGCCGGCGCGCAGCGTCAGTTTCTCGGTCGGCGTAACCGACAGGCCGAACTTGTATTCGTCGACGTTGGTCCAGCCGAAGCCGGGGCCGCCGGCCGAACCGAACGGCGCCGGTGTCAGCGATGAACGCGCAACCGACGCAACGCCCTGGTATTCGATGTGACGGTAGTCCGCCATGAAGGTGACCATCGGCACCGGACGCATCGAAAGCCCGACGGTGAAGCTCGACGGAATGTCGAACTTGCCGCCGTCCGCGAAAAGTCCGGAATATTCCTTGAACCGGCTCATCTTCATCTTCGACTGCCACGAGAAGCCGAGCTTGATGTCGGGCGTGAGCTTGAGCAGGGCGCCGAGCCTGACGCCGAAGCCGGTCGACGTGCTGTTGCCGTTGTTGGTCATCTTCGTGGGATCGACCGACAATCCCGAGAACGCGGCAAGTCCCTGGGCGTGGAAGATCTGCATGCCGAAGACCGGCGCCACACCGACAGTCAGGTGATCGCCCAGCTTGCGCGCGACACCGGCCGAAACGAACGCCTGGATGAGGTTCACGCCGGCGTTGCCGCCGCAATAGACGCCGTTGCTGGAGGGAAGCGGAGGCGAGGCGCAGGCGGGGTTGGTCACGTTGTCATAGTGCGTGTTCATGCCGCCGTTTCCGAACACCGCGACGCCCACTGCGGTATTGTCGCCGATCTTCCAGGTCGCGCCCGCACTGGGCAGGAAGAAGTAGTTGCTGGTGCTCTTGACCGTGCCGGTCGGTGTGAAGCCGGGGCCGCCCGAACCGGTGAACTGGCGGCGCGGCGTGAACATGGTGATGCCGACATCGACCTGCGGGTCGATCTCGGCGATGCCCGCCGGGTTCACGCCGATCGTCAGCGGCGTTTCGGGATTGGCGACGCCGGCACCGGCGTGACCCTTGTCGACGATGCTGATCCCGTTGAGGAAATAGCCGTCGGTCGCATGCGCCGCGCCCGGAGCGAGGATCATCGCGGCGCTGGTGGCCAGCAGCCATGCACCCTTGTTGAATCGAACCATTACCACGCCTCCCTGTCTGTTGTGTGTCGTTCGGGATTGCCTTTCGGCATTTCCGTGCGGGCCGGATGGAACGTTTCCGGCCCCGCATGGTTCATTCGCGCCCTCTCCCAAGAGGCGAACTGTCTGTTCGACGCATCGCCTCAGGCGACGCGCTCGATGATGAAGCGGTAGACGCTGCCGTCCATGTCATGCTCGATCATCTTGTTGCCCGTTGTGCGGCAGAACGCTTCGAAGTCCTTCACCGAACCGGGATCGGTCGCGAGGATTTCGAGTTGCTTGCCGTTGTCCATCCCTGCCAGCGCCTTCTTCGCCTTGAGAATCGGAAGCGGACAGTTGAGGCCCTTTGCGTCGAGGGTTTCGTCGGCCATTTGGCTAGTCCTTTCAAAGTCCGGCCACTCAGGAGCGGCCCGTCTGTTCAGATGTAGAGGTTGATGTCGGAAGTGAGCGCCTTTTCCATGTAGGTGGCGGCGCCGGCGTACTCGATGCCGTCGAGCATGTCGGTGTTCTTGTATTCGAACAGGTCCATGGTCATCTGGCAGGCGATCAGGTTGACGTCGGAAAGCTGCGCAGCTTCACGCAGGTCCTCGATCGAGGCGACGCCCTTCTTCTTGATCATGTCCTTCATCATGCTGGTGGCCATGCCCGTCATGCCGGGGAGCATGCCGATGATGTTCGGCATCTTCATGTGCCCCCCCATCATCGGCATCTCCATCGCGGTGTTGCCGAGCGGGTTGACGGTGAGGTCGAGCTTCTTCTTGAGCAGGCTCAGCCCGTAGAAGGTGAAGAACATGGTGACGTTGACGTCCATCGCGGCGGCCGTCGTCGCAAGGATGAAGGGGGGGTATGCCCAGTCCAGAGTGCCCTTGGTGACGATGATCGTCATGGACTTGCCGTTCGGCAGATCGGCTTCGGCCATATGCTGTCTCCCATCTTGCGTGGATCGGCGCCCAATGCGGCCGCTCCCTTTCGCGAAGGCCATTTTGCCCTTTCGCATATAGAAACCGCTTCCGCGTTCATGCGCAAGTGCTTATTTAGCGGTGTTGCAATAACAGAGGTGGAGAGCCGTGCATTGACCGGGCGCAAAGCAGCTTTCATCGACCATCCGGTGTTCTCGTCAGCGGCCTGGGGTTCCATGCATCCGCTGGCCTTCGCGCGGCAGGCGAATGTGCGCAGGCTGGCCGCGGACATGGGCTGGCTGGGCACCGACGACGTGATCGAGGCCGCGCTTCCAACCCGCGAAACGCTGCTGCGATTCCACGATCCCGACTATGTCGATGCGCTGGCCGAAGCCGTTTCGAGCGGCCTGGTCAGCCCCGCCGCGCGCGAGCGTTACGCCTTCGGAACAATGGAGAATCCGATCTTCCCGGACCTGTTCACGCGCGCTGCGGCGACGGTCGGGGGATCGATCGCGGCGGCGCGCGCGGCGCTCGGCGGGATGGTGGCATTCCACCCCGCCGGGGGCACGCACCACGGCAAGCGCGACCGGGCGAGCGGCTTCTGCTATTTCAACGATCCCGCCTTCGCCATCGCGACGCTGCTCGATGCGGGAGCGGCGCCTGTGCTCTATCTCGACATCGACGCGCACCACGGCGACGGGGTGGAGCAACTTTTTGCCGGCGACATGCGCGTGCGCACCGTTTCGATCCACGAAGAGGGGCGCTGGCCGCATAGCGGACTGCCCGACTCGGTGACGCCGCCCAACGCGATCAACATCGCCGTGCCGCGCGGCCTGAACGACAGCGAACTGGCGTGGATCGTCGATGGTCCGCTCGCCGACTTCGCGCATCGGCTCGCTCCGCAGTCGATCGTCATCACCGCCGGGGCCGACTGCCTCGCCGGAGACCCGCTCTCGGCGATGGCACTTTCCAACCGCGCGTTCTGGAACGCGGTGACTACGGCCTGCACGTTCGCTCCGCACGCGGTGGTGCTGGGCGGGGGCGGCTACAATCCGTGGACCGTATCGCGAGGCTGGGCGGGGCTGTGGGCCTGCCTCTCTGGCAACGACCCCGCGGCACCGTTGACGGTCGATGCGGCGGCGCTGCTCGCCTCCTTCGAGAGCGACCTAGTCGACTCGGACGAAGTCGATCCTCAATGGCTAACCTCGATCGCCGACGCGCCGATGCCCGGCGAGGTGCGCGATGCCGTCAAGGCCAGGACTGAAGCCGCGTTTTCGGCGCTTGCGCGCTCCTGAGGCGCAGGAGGCAACAAAGCGCTTGGCGTTCGGCCAAACTAGTGCGAAGCTATATTAGAAGAAAAGCATATTGAGGTGCGGGATGAACTGGCTGAGCCGGCTTGAAGCGATAGAGGCGCTGGAAGACGCGACCTTCGACCCCGAGCTTGTGGCGGCGATGGAGCGAAATGCCGGCCGCGCCCGCGCCCGCTCGCTGCGCTTCTCCAGCCCGACCTTCAAGGAATACAAGACCGACGAGCTTTCGGGCTGCGGCAAGAACAGCTTCCCGGCCTTCTCGATCACCGCGGGCGAGTGCGCGCTCGATTGCGACCACTGCCAGAAGAAGATCCTCGAGCCGATGATCCCGGCGACCAGGCCGGAGATGCTCGACCGCAAGGTGCGCGACCTGATCATGCTGCAGGGGCTGCGCGGGTTCCTGCTGTCGGGCGGCTCGAACCGCAAGAACGAGATCAACTACGACCGCTTCTACCCCGTCATCGAAGGGCTGAAGCGCGACTTCCCGTTCCTGCAGATCGCCATCCACACCGCGCTGGTCGACGAGCCGGCGGCGAAGCGGATGGAGAGCGCCGGGGTCGATTCGGCGATGATGGACGTGATCGGCGCGCAGGAGACGATCCGCGAGGTCTATCACCTCGACCGCCCGGTCGAGGACTTCGAGGCCGCGCTCGCCGCGCTGTGCGGCACCAGGATGGCGGTCGTCCCGCACATCGTGCTGGGGCTGCACTATGGCCGGATGCTGGGCGAACCGGCGGCCTTCGACATGGTCTCGCGCTACGACATCGACAGTCTGGTGCTGGTCGTCATCATGGACATCTACGCCAAGGCCGGAACCTTCGCGACGCCTGACCGGCACGAGATCGGGCGCATGTTCCTCGAATCGCGTCAGCGACTGGGCGACAAGCGCGTGCTGCTCGGCTGCGCGCGGCCCGCGGGCATGCACAAGCGCGTCACTGACGCCTATGCTGTGATGGCCGGGCTCGACGGCATAGCCTTCGCCGCAGAGGGCGCGGTGGCGGTGGCCAACATGGTGGGCCGTGCGTTCGAGCAGGAGCATTCGTGCTGCTCGATCAAGACCGGGCTGGGCGAGAACTCCGGAAAGGCCCTTTGCGCGGCATGATCGAAACCTGCGACGTCCTGGTGATCGGCCTCGGTCCGGCGGGAAGCTCCGCTGCGATCGCGGCCGCGCGCGAGGGCGTGCGGGTCATGGCTTTCGACCGAAAGCGCGAGGCGGGGGTGCCGGTGCAATGCGCCGAGTTCGTGCCGATGATGCTCGGCATCGACAGCGGCCCGGTCACGTTCGCGCAGGTCCAGCCGATCGACGCGATGGAAAGCTTCGTCGAGACCCGGCACGATCGCCATAACGACGATTTTCGCGGCCGCATGGTCGATCGCGCCAAGTTCGACCGCGAACTGGTCCGCCAGGCGCAGGAAGCGGGCGCGCAGGTGGTCTTCGGCGAGCAGGTCGAGAGCATCGACCGTGACGGCGTGGTCGCCTTCCTCAGCGGCCGGCGCGTCGCGTCGCGCGTGCTGATCGGCGCGGACGGTCCGCGCTCGCGCGTCGGCGCGGTGATCGGCTGCGTCAATTCCGGGATCGTCGAGACGCGGCAGGTGGCGGTGCCGCTGAGGCGTGCGCAGGCCTCCACCGACATCTACCTGAGCGCGGAGATCAAGGGCGGCTACGCCTGGGTCTTCCCCAAGGGCGAGGTCGCCAATGTCGGCCTCGGCGTGGACCGTTCGTGCAAGGAGCGCCTGAAGCCCCTGCTGGAATCGCTGCTCGACCATCTCGCCGCCGAGGACGTGATCGGGCGCGAGCCGATTTCGCACACCGGCGGGGCGATTCCTGTCGGCGGGCCGGTGGGCGTCGCGGGCAGGCTCGGCGGCACGCAGGTCCTGCTGGCGGGCGACGCGGCGGGGCTGACCAACCCGATCACCGGCGCGGGCATTCCCGCTGCGTGCCAGTCGGGCCGGATGGCGGGCGAGACCGCAGCCTGCGTGGTGCGCGGGCGCGAGGAAGCGGTTGCCGACTACTACGACGATATCGAGGACCTGTTCGGCGCGTCGCTGCGCCGCGCGGTCGACCGGCGCGACGAACTGATGGCCAGCTTCGCGCATGGCAATCCCACCCGCAACCAGCTGCGCCGCGGCTGGATTGCCTACCCGGCCTACTGGGCCGCCGACTACAAGGACACTGGGGAGACCAACGATGAGCTGCTTGAAGCCTGAAGGGGCGATGCCGGGCGCGACCGGGGCCGAGGGCCGCGACTACAACGCCTTTGCCGCGATGCAGCCGCGCACGCCCGCCGAGGCGCCGATGGACCTGCGCAATGGCGGCCGCGTGAAAGCTACCGACATTCGCCCGACTGGCACCTACATGCCCAACAACAACATCCTCACGCCCCACATGCGCAGCCCCGAATACGTGCAGATGAGCACGGCGGCGGCGATGACGCTGGGGATCATGCCGGGCAAGATGCACCGCTGCTCGTGCACGCGCTGCCTCAACCTGCTGCTGACCTATCCCGAGGGCTGCCGCGCCAACTGCGCCTATTGCGGCCTTGCGCGCCATCGCGAGGCCGACCGCGACTATGCCGACCGCAACTTCATCCGCGTCGACTGGCCGGCGGTT
>JAJXVK010000263.1 GCA_021782155.1 Pseudomonadota bacterium | reverse complement strand
CACCGCGATGATCGGTTTTGCGCGTCGATCTCCCGAGGCGGTATCCGGTGTTGGTCATGCCTCCGGTTCGTCGCGCGCCTCCTCCACCCAGGCTTCGAGCTCGGCGACGCTGGCCGCATCGAGCACCGTCATGGCGCAATCCAGCGCATGGCCCGCGCGCAGCAGCGCGCCCAGCTGCCGGTCGCGCAGCTTGCGGCGCTGTTGCGGGTCGCCGGCATGGTCGCGGCCACCCTCGGGCGCGAAGGGGCCGAAGCGGCGGCGGCGGGCATAGGCGAGCGCGGCTTCGCGCGCCGACGCATCGCCGGGTGCCACGGTTTCGCGCAAGCCCGCGGCGATGCCGGCCGCCGCCAGCGCCTGCCCCACGCGCCGCGCGCCATAGCCGCGCTGCAGCAGGGTCTGGCTGCGCCCGCGCGCAAAAGCTTCGTCATCGACATAGCCGCGCGCGACGAACCGGGCGACCAGTGCAGAGACATCGGGTGGCTCGCCACCCTCCTCCTGTCCCGCGAACCCGCGCTCGCGCAGCTTGCGCTTGAGATAGGCGGTGAGCTTGCCCGAGGAGGTCGCGAAACGCGCGACATAGGCCAGCGCCAGCTGTTCCAGAGCCGCGGGATCAAGCGGGCGGGACTTGCGTTGTGCACCATGGTTTGCGGAAACGGACTGGCTCATTCGCCATATTCGTGCCACAAACCTTATCAAATGGGAAAGTTTGATGACCTGCTCCGGGGTGACGGGCATGCTTGGGACATTCGGGGACTGCAGCAAGCTTCTGAACATAAACGGGTATCGCTTTAGCCTATGACCGACGCCGCACTGACGCCGACGCCGAACGATTGTGACCTTCCGCGTCGCAGGGCCGATTTCGCCACCTTCTGTGAGGCCATCGACTATGCCGCACGGAGCGCGAAGGGGCTCAATTTTCACGATATGCGCGGGGAGCTCGAACGGGCTTATCCCTTCGCCGAGATGCGCCAGGACGCGCTGGCGATGGCCTATCGCCTCGCCGCGCATGGCATCGCGAAGAACGACCGCGTCGCGCTGGTCGCCGAAACCGGGCCCGAATTCGCGGCGCTGTTCTGCGGCTGCGTCTATGCCGGGGCATGGCCGGTGCCGCTGCCTTTGCCTACCACCTTTGGCGGCAAGGACAATTACATCGAACAGCTCGCGGTCCAGCTCGAAAGCTGCGACCCCAAGATCCTGCTCTACCCCGCCGAAATCGCCGAGATCGGCGAGGCTGCCGCGCTCCGTCAGGGGTGCGAAGGGTCGAGCTGGGAGGAATTCGCCCAGCTGTCCGACGCCGAGGTCGCATTGCCCGAGGCTGCGCCGGAGGACATCTGCTATCTCCAGTATTCGAGCGGGTCGACGCGGTTTCCGACCGGCGTCGCGGTCACGCATGAGGCGCTGCTGCACAATCTCTACGGCCATTCCACCGCCATGGGATTGGGCGAGAACGACCGCGTCGTCAGCTGGCTGCCGTGGTATCACGACATGGGGCTGGTCGGCTGTTTCCTGTCGCCGATCGCCAATCAGGTGAGCTGCGATTACCTGCGCACCGAACATTTCGCGCGCCGCCCGCTTGCCTGGCTCGACCTCATCAGCCGCAACGCGGGCAATACGCTGAGCTATTCTCCCACTTTCGGCTATGACATCTGCGCGCGGCGGATCTCCAGCCAGAGCCATGTCGGCGACCGCTTCGACCTGTCGCGCTGGCGCACCGCGGGCAATGGCGCGGACATGATCCGGCCCGACGTGATGCAGAATTTCGTCAACGCCTTTGCCGGCGCCGGGTTCAAGGCCAATGCCTTCACTCCCAGCTATGGCCTCGCCGAAGCGACGCTGGCGGTGACCGTGATGCCGCCGCGCGAAGGCATCAGGGTGGAACTGGTCGAGGAGGAACGCCTGTCGGGCCAGCCGCGCTCGCTCGACCGGCCCGCGCGCTATCGCGCGATCGTCAATTGCGGCAAGCCGCTCCCCGGCATGGAAGTGGAAATCCGGGGGGAGAACGGCAAGCTGCGCGGCGATCACCAGATCGGCAAGGTGTGGTGCCGCGGCAAGAGCGTGATGCATTCCTATTTCCGCAACGAGGAAGCGACCAACGACTGCCTCGTGGACGGTTGGCTCGACACCGGCGACATGGGCTACATGGCCAAGGGCTATCTTTTCATCGTCGGCCGGGCGAAGGACATGATCATCATCAACGGCAAGAACCACTGGCCGCAGGATATCGAATGGGCGGTGGAGCAGCTGCCCGGCTTCAATCATGGCGACATCGCCGCCTTCTCGATCGAAACCGCCAATGGCGAGGAAGCCCCCGCGGTGCTGGTGCATTGCCGGGTGTCCGATCCCGAGGAACGGATCCGCCTGCGCGACCAGATCGCCGACAAGGTGCGCTCGGTCACCGGCATGGCGTGCGTGGTCGAACTGGTCCCGCCGCGTACCCTGCCGCGCACCAGTTCGGGCAAGCTGAGCCGCGCCAAGGCCAAGCGGCTGTATCTCGCCGGCGAGATCGAGCCGATCAAGCTGCCGGTGGCGGCCTGACATCGGCTTTCCTCCACCGAGAGCGCGGCTTTCGGACAATCCGGGGAACCCTATGCGATCTTATCAATTGTTAGGGTCACCTAGGACCACAGGCGGGGCATGACCGAAGCAGGCAATCTTCCCGGCAAGCGAATTCTGATCGTCGAGGATAACGCGCTGCTCGCGTTCGAGATCGAATCGATCGTCGAACAATGGGGCGCGGTGCCGGTGGGCCCCGCTCTGGACCTCGCGACCGGTTTCGAATTGCTCGAAACGGCGCGCATCGACGGCGCGCTGCTCGACATCAACCTCGGCGAGGAACAGGTCTGGCCGCTCGCGCTCGCGCTCGAGGCCAGGGGCATCCCGATGGTGTTCGTCAGCGCCAATTGCCGCGACGTCGAATTTCCCTCGCATCTCGAAGTCTGCGCCAAGCTCGACAAGCCCGCCGCGAGTCGCGAGATCGTGCTCACGCT
>JAJXVK010000057.1 GCA_021782155.1 Pseudomonadota bacterium | reverse complement strand
CTGATCGCGCGCGAGATGGACCTGTTCGGCCCACCAAGCTGGCTCGCCGTACACATCGGCCAGCTCAATTTTCCCGAGCGCACCGATCCCGTCGCCGACTATCGCGGCATCGACGGCCGCGAATGGCTCGCCAAGCTGCGCGCCGCGATGACGGGCGAGGCGCGCCGGCTGCCAACGCACGAAGCCTTCGTCGCCCAGCATTGCGCGATGCAGGACTGACGGTGTGAGCGAGGCCCGCTCCCTGCTGGAGAGCGCCGTGACGCTGCGCGGCCGGCAGGACATGGTGGGCGCACTCGACGCGATTCGCGGCGCCGGCAAGCTGGCGCCCAATGATCCCGATATCGCGCTGGGGCTGGCGCAGCTGTCCTACGAGGCGGGGCTGGCTTCTGCGGAAGCATTCGCGGCAGCGGCCCGGCTCGCGCCGCAGCGGCTGGAGATCCGGCGCAGCATGGCGATCGCGGTCGCGGCCGAGGGCGATGGGAGCGACGGCGAGGCGATACTGGCCGCGGCCATCGCCGAGCACCCCGGCTGGGTCGAAGGACACCGCACGCTGTGCGGCATGCGGACAATCGCCGGGCAGGCCGACTTCGCGCGCAGCTTCGCCGAGGCGACGGCGGCCGAGCCGGCCAACCAGGCGCTGTGGCTGGCGTGGTTCCACACGCTGTCGATCGCGCGCGAGTGGGATGCGGCGGGCAGGGTGCTCAACGAAGCCGAAGCGGTGCTGGGCAGCCGCCTGCCGATCCGCATCGGGCGGCTGTTCATCGCCAGCGAATCGGGCGCCGCGCGGGACGATGCGCAGCTGTTCGACGCGGTCGAGGGCGTGGCCGACCCCGGTCTCGACATGGCCCGCGTCCGCCACTTCCTGCGTGGCGGGCAGGTCGCCCGCGCCGAAGCGGTCGCCGCCGCGCATATCGGCAAGCCGAGCGTGCGTCCGTTCTGGCCCTACCTGTCGCTCGCCTGGCGCTTGCTGGAAGACCCGCGTGCCGAGTGGCTCGACGCGGGGATGGAGCGGGTGCGTGTCGCCGACCTCGGCTGCTCGGCGCAGGAGCTGGCCGAACTGTCGGAGGCGCTGCGGACCCGGCACACCGCGCGGGCGCCCTACCACGAGCAGTCGGTGCGCGGCGGGATCCAGACCGACCGGCCGCTGCTGCTGGAAATCGATCCCGTCATCATGGCGATCCGCTGCCGCATCGAGGCGGCCGTGCGCGACTACATCGATGCGCTTCCGGCGCCCGACCCGTCACACCCGCTGCTGTCGCCGCCGCGCGGGGACTTCCGCTTTTCGGGCAGCTGGTCGGTGCGCCTGCGCGCGAACGGATTCCACGCGACGCACAGCCACCCGGCAGGATGGATCAGTTCGGCGCTCTATGTCGAAGTGCCCGAGGCGGCGAAGCGCGGGCCCGCTCCCGCCGGCCACCTGCTGTTCGGCACTCCGCCGCCCGAGCTCGACCTGCCGCTCGCCCCCTACGGCGACATCGCGCCCGAGCCGGGCTGCATGGCGCTGTTCCCCTCGACGATGTGGCACGGCACCGCGCCGTTCGACGACGGCGAACGCATGACGATCGCCTTCGACGTCGTGCCCGCCTGAAGCGTCGCAAGCCCATGCGTCCCCGTTATCACTTTGCCGCGCGCGCCAACTGGCTGAGCGATCCCAATGGCCTCGTCCATCATGCGGGCGAGTGGCACATGTTCTACCAGTACAATCCGCTCGGCGAGGACTGGGGGCACATGGCTTGGGGCCACGCGACGAGCCGCGACCTCGCGAGCTGGACCGAGCATGCGCCCGCGCTGGTCGAGGACGAACGGTTCATGATCTTCTCGGGCAGCGCGGTGATCGACCGCTCGAACAGCGCGGGGTTCGGCAAGGAGGCGATGGTCGCGATCTACACCGGAGCGGTCGAGGCGCCGAACAAGCACCAGGCGCAATGCCTCGGCTGGAGCAACGACAACGGAAGGACTTGGACCAAGTTCGCGGGCAATCCGGTGCTCGACCGTGGCATGGCGGACTTTCGCGATCCCAACGTCACCTGGCACGCGGCGAGCGGGCGCTGGATCATGGTCGTGGTCCTTTCGGAAGAAGATCGCGCGGTGCTGTACCGCTCCGCCAATCTGCGCGACTGGGAGGAGCTTTCGGATATCCCGGCGCCGCCCGCGCCGGGTCACCTGTGGGAATGCCCGCTGCTGGTCGAACTGCCGGTGGAAGGGAGCGGCGAGACCCTCTGGATGTTCAAGGTCGACCTGATCTCCGGCGCGCCGGGTTCGGGCGCGCTCTACCTGCTCGGAAGCTTCGACGGCGAGCGCTTCGTTCCCGACGGGGAATGGCGGGCTGTCGACGCGGGGAGCGACTTCTATGCCGCCATCGCGTGGCACGAACCGCGCGACAACCGCGACCGCCCGTGCTGGATCGGCTGGATGGGCAACCATGCCTACCAGCGCGCATTGCCCCTCCAAGGCTGGCGCGGCGCGATGAGCCTGCCGCGGCGGCTGAGCCTGCGCCGAGGCGAGATGGGCCTGCGGCTCGCGCAAGAGGTGGAACCGGCCTGCCGCGCCCTCTTCGGGCCCGACCGCCGGATCGATGCTACCGGAGCGCCGGTCGCGATTCCCGCCGCAGCGCGCATTGTCATCGACGGTTCCGCGGGGTCGTGGTTCCTGCGCCTGTCGGACGAGACCGGCCGCACGATCGGGATTTCTCGCAAGGGAAGCAGGATCTCGATTCGCCGGTGCGATCCGGTTACGCCCGGACTGGATATCGGCCGCGAGGCCAGCATCACGGCGGGATCGGCAGTCGAGCTGTGGCTGGATGCGGGCAGCCTCGAACTGTTCGCCGATCAGGGGGCAATTGCGATGACGCTGCAGCACCGGATCGATCCACGGTCGTTGCGGATGGAAGCAGACTGCTCCGTCGCGCTGGCAGGACTTGCCGGTTAGCCCTCGAGTGCCTGCCTGCCAAGCGCGATGGCGCCGGTGATGCCGGCATCGTCGCCAAGGCCCGGCGCGACGATGTAGCGCTCGAGCCCCGGATCGAGCCGTGAGTCCGCGATGTAGCCGCCCAGCAGGCCTTCGCACTGCCGCCTGACCGATGTGAGCAGTCCCGGCGCATGCATCACGCCGCCGCCGAAGATCAGCCGGTCGGGCATGTGCAGCAGAACGAGGCTGGCGGCGAGGTGCGCGACGTACGATGCGATCAGGTCGACCGCTTCGGACTGGCCGGCGACCCGGTCGAGACTGTCGCCCCAGCGGCGGACGATCGCCGGGCCCGAGGCAAGGCCCTCGAGGCAGTCGCCGTGAAACGGGCAGCTTCCCGCAAAGGGATCGCGAACGGGATCGCGCGGCGGACGGATGTGGCCGCTTTCGTAGTGCGAGAAGCCCGCGAGCGAGCGGCCGTCACGGACCACGCCGGTGCCGATCCCCGTGCCGATGGTGGTATAGGCGAGCGTGCGGCAGCCGCGGCCCGCACCGCCCAGCCATTCGCCCAGCGCGGCGCCG
This sequence comes from Pseudomonadota bacterium, assembly GCA_021782155.1. Lineage (GTDB taxonomy): Bacteria > Pseudomonadota > Alphaproteobacteria > Sphingomonadales > Sphingomonadaceae > Novosphingobium. Next base: position 10,436 of record JAJXVK010000057.1, on the reverse strand, counting down.
TTGACGTCTGTGTCCACCGCTATCGGAACGTCGAACTCGCCAAGCGCATCGTGGAAGCGCGCGCCGGACCAGCCCGGTTTTGGCGTGGTGGTGAAAGTCCCGTAGCCGGGCGAGGCTGGATCGATGTCGATCGGACCGAAGCTCGCGATGCCGAAACTGCCGATCGGCCCGTGGTTGCGGCTGGCCGCACGAAAGAAGTCCTGCATGGCCGGAAAGGTTTCCGCCGGGGTCGCCGTGGGGATGCGTTCGCGTTCGACGATCACGCCGTCCCGGCGCGCGAGGGCGAGGACGAACTTCGTGCCGCCTGCCTCCACGGCGCCGATCAAAGGGTCTGTCATGCCCCCCCCTTAGCGCGCATCATCACAAGATGCAATCGATTGCCATCGGAGGTCGCGGTCCATAATTGACAAACGAGAAGTCTCCGCGGGAATCGCAGTCATGGCCATCGGCCCCGCCTGGTCGAAGTTCTGCATGATCACGGCTGACAGCGCCTTGTGACGGTCGGCGGTCGATGATCCAGCAGGGCGCCAGCGGGCTGCCCAACGTGTTTTCCAACAGCCTGAGCAAGCTGGTCGCGGCGTCGTTCGTCGCGGGTAACGTACCTGCTGCCGCAGCCAACATCGGCACCGGAACGCCCACCATGAACGTCGACGGTTTGGCGGTGACCGGTGGCCCGCGGTCACGCGCGGCCAACTGGCGACGGCACGGCCGGTGAACGCGCCGCGCCTAGTCGAGGCGCTGACCGCGGACGTGTCGGCCTGGGTCGCGTTCGGCATTGGGGGAAAATGTCGAGAAGACCGGCGAACAACTTCTACGACTATGGCGCGATCGTGGTCGCGGAAGCGAACCTTGACGCGACGAGCGCCGCGCCATTGCGCTTGCGGATGGGCGCGCTGGCGCCTCTCAACCCGTAGCGGCGCGCCCGATGTTGGAATTCCAACATGAGTGATGTTGGAAAGTTTCAAATGCTATAATTCAAGTTATTGAAATCATTGGAGCGGGTGAAGGGAATCGAACCCTCGTCGTAAGCTTGGGAAGCTTCTGCTCTGCCATTGAGCTACACCCGCAATCTCAAAGCCTTAGTTGCCTTCCGCCTTCGCCTCTGGCTCTCTTGGCTCCGAAACATCGGCGGCTCATATCGACGGATGATCACACTTCATCAAGTCCTTTTCTCGATTGGCGGCATGCGATCGTGACTTGAGGCGAAGTAACAAGGCAGGGCAGCGGTCGCAGGGGCCGATATGGGGCTTGGAGCTCTCAGCGCTTCACCATTTTTGCCATGCCGGACAAGCGCGGAGTCGGTTGTCCGAAGGCGACCGCCCTTGTCAGCGGCCGGGCCGTCTCCGGCCTGTCTGGTTCAAGGCGAGGAGTCCCGAGGAGTGAATTGCCCCTGATTTTCCGGGCGCCCTTGCGCTTTCATGGTCTGCTGCCGTTCGAACTCGACGAGTGACAGCATCCAGTTCCTGATGCGCTGGCGCACCCGAATTTCTGACGCCAAACCGGAACGCGATCCGAGTGTTGTGCAGGCCGCGGCCGCGCGCGGCGCGTTGACCTGGTTCCAGTGGCCGGTCACCATGGCGTGAACTGGCGGCCATCGATCCTGTACGACAATGATCCGGAGGCCGCCTTCGCAGACGGAGGTCTGCCTTGCCGAGCGCCGTCCAGCTTCGCGCGGGTCTCTCTGCTCTGCCGGAGGGGCGCCGGGCGAAGGACGATGCGGTCAGTTGAACAGGCGCCGCTTCTTTTGCCGCAGCGCCGCGTGAAGCTGCTTGCGGCGCTGGTTCGCGCGCTCACGACACTGGTGCGGGCAAGAGAGAACGAGCCCTTCGCGATAGGCTTCGATGATCCAGCGCGAGGCGCTGTCCAACCAGTTCATCTCTCCAAACCTCCGGACCCTTTGGTCTCTGGGCAGAGAGTGAACGATCTTTTGGCCGAGTCAAGATGCCGCCAGGGCAGAGGTCAGACATTGCCGATCCCGAGGGGCGCTGCGCCATTTCTCCACCAGGCGGGTGCATGCGACCTGCCGCGTTTCGGGCCGCTGCCTCGCACGCCGCCCTGACCTGTCACGGAATGCCTTCCCACCACCGCAATAAATTGCTATCCTGCATAGCAATCAAGGGAGAGACCCGATGAACTTCGAGCGCATGAATCCGCTGACCGGTGAGGTCGCATCGTCCGCTGCCGCGATGAAGGCTGCTGACATTCCCGCCATCGCCGCCAAGGCGCAGCAAGGTTTCGCCGTCTGGTCGAAGATGGGCCCCAACGCGCGCCGCGCCGTGCTGATGAAGGCGGCCGACGCACTGGTGGCAAAGAAGGACGACTTCGTCGCCGCCATGATGGGCGAGATCGGCTCGACTGCGGGCTGGGCGATGTTCAACCTGATGCTCGCTTCGGGCATGGTGCGCGAAGCGGCGGCGCTGACCACGCAGATCGCGGGCGAAGTGATCCCCTCGGACCACGAGGGCACGATCGCCATGGCCTTGAAGGAGCCGGTCGGCGTGCTGCTCGGCATCGCGCCGTGGAACGCTCCGATCATCCTGGGTGTGCGCGCCATCGCGGTGCCGCTCGCCTGCGGCAATGCGGTGATCCTGAAGGCGAGCGAGACCTGCCCGCGCACCCATGCGCTGATCATCGAGGCCTTTGCCGAGGCGGGCTTCCCCGACGGCGTGGTCAATGTCGTGACCAATGCGCCCGCGGATGCCGCCGAAGTGGTCGGCGCCCTGATCGATGCACCTGAGGTCAAGCGCATCAACTTCACCGGCTCGACCGCGGTCGGCAGGATCATCGCCAGGCGTGCGGCTGAGCACCTGAAGCCGGTGCTGCTCGAACTCGGAGGCAAGGCGCCGATGGTGGTCCTTGAGGACGCCGATCTCGATGAAGCGGTCAAGGCGGCGGCCTTCGGCGCCTATATGAACCAGGGCCAGATCTGCATGTCGACCGAACGCATCATCGTGGTCGAGAGCGTGGCCGACGAATTCGCGGCGAAATTCGCCGAGAAGGTGCGCTCGATGCCCGCGGGCGATCCGGCGGTCGGCAACACCCCGCTGGGCGCGGTGGTCGACCGGCGCACGGTCGACAAGTGCCTCGCGCTGATCGACGACGCGACCGCCAAGGGCGCCCAGCTTCTGGTCGGTGGCCAAACCACGCACAATGTCGTCATGCCCGCGCACCTCGTCGACAAGGTCACGCCCGAGATGAAGCTGTTTCGCGACGAGAGCTTCGGCCCGGTTGTCGGCATCGCCCGGGCGCGTGACGAGGCGCACGCGATCGAACTCGCCAACGATACCGAATACGGTCTCTCGTCGGCCGTCTTCACGCGCGACACCGCGCGGGGCCTGAAGGTCGCCCGGCAGATTCAGGCGGGCATCTGCCACATCAACGCCTCGACCGTGTCGGACGAGCCGCAGATGCCATTTGGCGGCATGAAGGCCTCGGGTTACGGCCGCTTCGGCGGGCGCCAGGGCATCGACGCCTTCACCGAAACGCGATGGATCACGTTCGAGACCGAGCCGGGGCACTACCCGATCTGACGATCCGGTCTTGCCCCGGCTTCGCTTCTTGGTGACAAGCATGTCAGCAGGAACGGAATCGGGACAGGATGACAATGGCGGATCGCCAGTTCGACTATATCGTGATCGGCGCGGGCAGCGCCGGTTCGGTGCTTGCCGCAAGGCTCAGCGAGGATCCGGAAGCGCGCGTGCTGCTGCTCGAGGCGGGCGGGGCGAACGGATCGGTGCTGGTGCGCATGCCCGCGGGCGTCGGCACGCTGATCAAGCAGAAGAGCAAGCACAACTGGGGATTCTGGACCCAGCCCGAACCGCACATGGACGGACGCCGCCTGTGGCAGCCGCGGGGCAAGGGGCTGGGCGGCTCCTCGGCGATCAACGGGATGATCTATATCCGCGGCCATGCGCGCGACTATGACCAGTGGCGGCAGATGGGGCTCGAAGGCTGGTCCTATGCCGAGGTGCTGCCCTATTTCAAGCGCGCCGAGGCCTTCGAGGACGGCGCGAACGAATTCCATGGCGGCGAGGGGCCGCTCCGCGTCAGCTGGGGCGAACGCACCGAACATCCGCTCTACCGCGCCAGCGTCGAGGCCGGGCGCGAAGCCGGGCACAAGCTGACCGAAGACTTCAACGGCTTCGAGCAGGAAGGCTTCGGCCGCTACCAGCTGACCATCCACGACGGCCAGCGCTGGAGCGCGGCTCGTGGCTACCTTGCTCCCATTGCAGGCAAGCGGGCCAACCTGACCGTCGTAACCGGGGCGCGGACGCACCGCGTGGTGGTCGAGAAAGGCCGCGCCACCGGCGTCGAATACAGCCTTGGTCCGGGCAAACCGGTCGAGCGAACGCATGCCGCGCGCGAAGTGCTGGTCTGCGCGGGCGCGTTCCAGTCGCCGCAGGTGTTGCAGCTGTCGGGCATCGGCGATCCCGAGGCGCTTTCCGCCAAGGGGATCGCGCCGGTCCATGCGCTCAAGGGCGTGGGCGCCAACCTTCAGGATCACCTCGACGTCTCGCTGAACTACACCTGCCCCCAGCCGGTCACGATCTACAGCCAGACCAAGGGGCTTCGGCAATTGAAAGTCGGCCTGCAATACCTGCTGACCGGCAAGGGGGCGGGGCGGCAGAACGGGCTCGAGACCGGCGCCTTCCTCAAGTCGCGGCCCGATCTCGACCGGCCAGACCTGCAGCTCCATTTCGTGCTGGCGATCATGCAGGACCACGCCAAGGTGCAGGTCAAGCGCGACGGCTTTACCTTCCATGTGTGCCAGCTGCGCCCGGAAAGCCGGGGGCGCGTGTCGCTCGCATCGGCCGATCCCTATGACGATCCCTCGCTGCTGATGAACTTCCTCGCCACCGAGGAAGACCGCCGCGCGGTGCGCGAGGGCGTGAAGATCGTGCGCAACATCGTTGCCCAGCCAGCCTTCGACGCGTACCGGGGCGAGGAGCTGGTGCCCGGCGCCGCCGTGCGGTCGGACGCGGAGATCGACGCTTTCATCCGCGCCAGGGGCGAGACGATCTACCACCCGGTCGGCACCTGCCGCATGGGCGCCGCGAGTGACCCGATGGCGGTGGTCGACAGCCAGTGCCGCGTGATCGGGCTCGAAGCCTTGCGCGTCGTCGATGCCTCGGTCATGCCCACGCTGGTTGGCGGCAACACCAACGCGCCGACGATCATGATCGCCGAGAAGGTCGCCGACATGATCCGGGGGCGCACGCCCTTGCCAGTACAGGAGGTCACGATCGCCGCCTGACGCGCTGTCAGCGTCTGGTCAGCCCGGCTGCTCTAGCGTAGCCTCCCGGAAGGAGCGCGCGGGTCATGCGGGTATTGATCGTCGAGGATAACGAGCGGATCGCCAAGCTCACCGGATCGGGACTGGTCGCGGCCGGGTTCGCGGTGGATCTCGCGCCTGACCTCGCCAGCGCCGACGCGGCGCTCGGATCGGCGAGCTTCGACGCGCTGGTGCTCGACCTCGGCCTGCCCGATGGCGACGGGCTCGAATGGCTGCGCAGGGGCCGCCGCGCGCGCACCGTGCCGCCCGCGCTGGTGCTGACCGCGCGCGGCGCGCTCGACGACCGCGTGGCCGGACTCGACGCGGGCGCGGACGATTATCTGACCAAGCCCTTCGAGATCGACGAGGTCGCCGCGCGACTGCGCGCACTGCTGCGCCGCCCCGGCGCGCGGACCGACGTCGAGCTGGTGATCGGTCCCTTGCGCTTCGACACCAACCGTCGCGCCTGCTTCGCCGGCGAGAAGCGGCTCGACCTCGCGCGGCGTGAAGCGGACCTGCTCGAACTGCTGATGCGCAAGGCGGGCACCGTCGTGCGCCGCCAGGCGATCGAGGATGCGCTCTATTCGTTCGACGCGCCGGTCACGCCCAACGCGGTCGAGGCCATCGTCTCGCGTCTCAGGCGCAAGCTCGACCAGGCCTGCGGCTGCGGCGAGATGCTGCACACCGTGCGCGGGGTGGGCTACCTGCTGGAGGAACGCGCGTGATCCTTCCAGCCCGGTCGCTCGAGCGGCGGCTGACCGGCGGGCTGGCGCTCGTCGGCGCGCTCGGCGCGCTGTTCCTTCTGCTGTTCATCGCCATCGAATATGGGCTGACCTTCCAGACCCTGGCCGATTCCAAGGAACTCCCCTCCGTCATCCACGAGCTGACCGAGCACGTGGTGATCCCGATCATGGTGCTCATCCTGCCGATGACCTTCGCCGCGCGCTGGGTGATCCGCGCCTCGCTGCGCCCGCTTGAACGGAAGGCCCGCGAGATCGACGAGGCCTCCGCGCACGAACGCGGCTTCCGCGTCGACGTGACCAGCCTGCCCGCCGAGGTCCTGCCCTTCGCCAACGCGGTCAACGCGCTGCTCGACCGGATCGACGAAGCGACGCGCGAGCAGGAAGCCTTTGCCGCCGACGTCGCGCACGAACTGCGCACTCCGCTGAGCGTGCTGGCGCTCGAGATCGAGCGGCTCGAACACCCGGCGGCCGAACGGCTGCGCGAGGACATTGCGCGGATGCGGCGGCTGATCGACCAACTGATGATCCTCGCCCAGCTCGACATCGAAGCGCCGCAGCAGGCCGATGGCGAAGTGGCGCTGGCCGAAGTGGCCGAGGACGTCGCCAGCCTGATGGCCCCGCTCGCGATCCGCCAGAAGCGCAACATCGCGGTGGAAACGCGCGGGTCGGCCAGCGTGACGGGGCGGCGCGAAGCGATCTTCGCAGCGGTGCGCAATCTCGTCGAGAACGGATTGCGCGTCACGCCCGAAGGCGGGACGGTGACGATCCTTGTCGGCCCCGGCAACGCGATCGCGGTGCGCGACGAAGGGCCGGGGCTTGAGGTCGAGGCGCTCGAGACGTTGCGCCGCCGCAACCTTCGCGCCGACCATGCCAGCAGCCATGGCGCGGGGCTGGGTCTCGCGATCGTTTCGCGCATCGCCGCGGCGCACCAAGCGCGGCTGACCACGCAACCCGCCGAGAAGACCCTGCGGCTCGAATTTGCCTGAGCCCGCGCACCCGTCAGGCATCGGTCAGCTTGGCCGGCTAGGCGAACCGGCATGCGACACACGGGGCGAACAATCGGAACATTGGCGGCGGCGCTGATCGCGCTTTCCGCCTGCTCGGACGGATCGGGCGACGAAGCCGCGCCCGCCGCGAAGGCATCTACCGCGCCGGGCGTGGTGGCGGTCTCGAAGGAGCAGGAAACCCGGCTCGGGCTCAAGTGGGCTGCCGCGCAGGGCGTGACCGAAGCCGCCATCGCCACGCTGCCGGGCACGATCGCTCCGCCGCCCAACGCGCGCGTCGCGGTGACCCCGCTCTATCCCGGCGTGATCAGGCGCATCTACGTCGCTCCCGGCGACGCGGTGCGCGCGGGCCAGCCGCTCGCGCTGGTGGCGAGCGCCGACGTGCTGTCGCGCGGGGCAGACCTCGCCCGCGCGCAGGCGCAGCTTCGCGTTGCCCAGGCCAATGCCGGGCGGCTCGGCAAGCTGGCGCGCGAAGGCGTGATCGCGGGGGCGCGGGCCGACGAGGCCAACGCGCAGCTGCGCCAGGCGCAAGTCGACGTCTCCGAACAGAACCGGCTGCTCGGCATGGCCGGGGCTTCGGGCCGCTCGGGCACCTATACGCTCAGCGCGCCGATCACCGGGCGCATCTCGAAGATGACCGCCGAGGCGGGCAGCCAGGTCGATCCGATGCAGGCACCCTTCGTCGTCGATGCCGTGGCAGACTACGAAGTGACCGCGCAGGTCCCCGAAAGCCTGCTTGGGCAAGTCCATCCAGGCATGAGCGTGAAGGTCGGCGAGGTGTCGGGCACGATCTCCTCGGTCAGCCAGGTGCTCGATCCCGAGACGCGTTCGGCGACGCTGCGCGCCAAGATCCCCGGCGGCACGGGCGTGGTCAGCGGCGGCTCGACCACCGTGCAGGTGCGCGGGCCGGCTCCGGCGGGGGCGGTGCGCGTTCCGGCGACCGCCGTGACCAACTTGAGCGGAAGCGACATCGTGTTCGTGAAGGCCAACGGCGGTGTCGCGCAGCGCAAGGTCAGGGCCGGTGCGACGGTCGACGGCCAGACGCTGGTCCTTTCCGGCCTCAAGCCGGGCGAGCAGGTGGCGGCAAGCGGGACGAGCGAGCTCAAGGCGCTCGTGCTCGCGCAATAGGCCCAGCCGATGCTGCGCCAACTCGTCGCCTTCGCGCTCTCTTACCGCGCCTTCATCCTCGCGGTTTCGCTGGTCTTTGCGGGACTGGGGGCCTGGGCCTTCTCGGGCCTGCCGATCGACGCCTACCCGGACATCTCGACCACGCAGGTCAAGATCATCCTCAAGGCGCCGGGCATGACGCCCGAGGAAGTCGAATCGCGCGTTATCACGCCGATCGAGATGGAGATGCTCGGCATCCCCGACCAGTCGATCCTGCGCTCGACCGCCAAGTACGCGATTGCCGACATCACCATCGTGTTCAAGGACGGCACCGACATCTATTGGGCGCGCCAGCAGGTGGGCGAGCGGCTGGCGGGCGTGATGGGCGACATGCCCGCCTCGGTCAGCGGCGGCATGGCGCCGATCTCCACGCCGCTTTCGGACATGTACATGTTCACCATCGACGGACCGCAATCGCTCCAGGAAAAGCGCGACCTGCTCGACTGGACGATACGCCCGGCGCTGCGCACCGTGCCCGGCGTCGCCGACGTCAACTCGCTCGGCGGTTTCGTCCGCACCTTCGAGGTCAAGCCCGACCCCGAGGCGCTGGCGGCGGCGGGCCTGTCGATCGAGGACCTCAGGACCGCGATCGAGAGCGGCAACCGCAACGACGGTTCGGGCCGCCTCGCCACCGGCGAGGAAGCGCTGATCGTGCGCGCGGTGGGCGCGATCCAGACGCTCGACGACTTGCGCGCGGTGGTGCTCAGGTCGTCGCCGGCTGGTATCCTGCGCGTGGGCGACGTGGCGAGCGTGTCGACCGGCAGCCTCACCCGCTATGGCGCGGTGACCAAGGACGGCAATGGCGAGACCGTGGAGGGCGTGGTCATCGCGCTGCGCGGGGCGGACGCGCGCAAGCTGATCTCGGGCGTCAAGACGCGGCTAGACGAACTCCAGCCCAGCCTGCCGCCCGGAACGAAGCTCAACGTGTTCTACGACCGCTCGGACCTCGTCGAGAAGGCGGTCGGCACGGTCGAGGAAGCGCTGCTCGAAGCAACCGTGCTGGTCGTGGTGCTGTTGATCCTGTTCCTCGGCGACTGGCGCGCGGCGGGGATCGTCGCGGTCACGCTGCCGATGGCGGCGCTGGTCACCTTCCTTGTGATGCGCGGGGTGGGGCTCACCGCCAACCTGATGAGCCTGGGCGGCCTCGCCATCGCCATCGGCATGCTGGTCGATGGCGCGGTGGTGGTGGTCGAGAACATCGTCGAACGGCTCGACCACGGCGCGCACCATCCGGGCAAGGGCGAACGGCCCAAGCTCAACCTTATTTTCCGCGCCACCGCCGAAGTGACCGTGCCGGTGTTCTCGGGCATCCTGATCATCGCGCTGGTGTTCCTGCCGCTGCTCTCGCTGCAGGGGCTGGAAGGCAAGCTGTTCGCACCGGTCGCGCTGACCATCGTCATCGCGCTGGCGGGTTCGCTGCTGCTGGCGCTGACGCTGGTGCCGGTGCTGGCCTCGTGGGGCCTGCGCGGGCACGGCGAGACCGATCCGTGGATCATGCGCCAGGTCGCCCCGCGTTACAGCGCGCTCTTGGGTGGGGCCTTCGCGCGCAAGAAGCTGGTCTATGGCCTTGCCGCAGGCGGTCTCGCGGTGGCGGTCGTCGCTTTCGGCGCGGTGGGCAAGACATTCATGCCGACGATGAACGAGGGCACGGTGGTCATGCAGCTGACCAAGCTGCCCTCGATCGGCCTTGCGCACTCGCTCGACGGCGACACGGCGGCGCAGCGCGCGGTGATGAAGGCGGTGCCCGAGATCACCAGCGTGATAAGCCGCACGGGCTCCGACGAGATCGGGCTCGACCCGATGGGGCTGGGCGAGACCGACAGCTTCGTGACGCTGAAGCCGCGCTCCGAATGGCGCGGGGGGATTGATTGGATCGTCGACGACATGCGGGCGGCGATGAAGAACCTGCCCGGCATCGAGGCAAGCTTCACCCAGCCGATCGACATGCGCGTCTCCGAAATGCTCACCGGCGCGCGTGGCGACCTGGCGATCAAGGTCTTCGGTCCCGACCTCGCCACGCTGGCCGACCTTTCGGGACGCATCCAGAAGACGCTGGAGGGCATTCCCGGCACCGCCGAAGCGATGACGCTCGCCAACGACGAAGTCGACTACATGCGTATCGACGTCGACCGCGCCGCCGCGGGCCGCGTCGGCATGCCGGTCGACCAGTTCGAGGACGCGCTGCGGGCGCAGGTCGAGGGGCTTCACGCGGGCGTCGTCGCCGAAGTGAAGAAGAGAGTGAAGATGGTG
>JAJXVK010000056.1 GCA_021782155.1 Pseudomonadota bacterium | reverse complement strand
GTCGACGTGCTGGATGTCGTCGTTCTCGAAGCAGCGCAGCACGTGGACGATGGCATCGACCTCGCGGATATTGGCGAGGAACTGGTTGCCCAGGCCCTCGCCCTTCGAGGCACCACGCACGAGGCCGGCGATATCGACGAAGCCCAATTGGGTGGGGATGATCTTCTGGCTGCCCGCGATCTTCGCAAGCTCGTCAAGCCGCGCGTCGGGCACGCCAACGTTGCCGACGTTCGGCTCGATCGTGCAGAACGGATAGTTTGCCGCCTGCGCCGCCTGCGTCTCGGTGAGCGCATTGAACAGCGTGGACTTGCCCACGTTCGGCAGCCCGACGATCCCGCAACGGAATCCCATTTAACAGTCCTTCCCGTGGAGCCAGCGCGCCCAGACACGCACCGGCTGCAATTCCCAATCGAGGCGCTCATACAGCCCCTGCGCCGGATTGCCATCCCGCACCATCAGTTCGACCTTCGGGCAACCTTGCGCGGCGAGGAAATCGCAGGCCGCGTCGATCAGCGCGCGCGCGTGGCCCTCGCGCTGGCCGTCCGGATGGACTCCGAGGTAGTAGATCCACCCGCGATGCCCGTCGTATCCGGTCATCACCGAGCCTATGACGCGGCTGTCCCGCTCGGTCACCAGCACGGTTGAGCCTGCAAAGCCCAGCGCCCGGTCGAAATCGGCCCGCGGATCGTTCCACGGGCGGGTCAGGCCGCATGCCTCCCACAGCGCGATGACCGCGCCGGAGTCGGCGGCCCCGGCTTCGCGCAGGATAGCGGTCACTTCGCGCGCTCGACCAGCGGCAGCAGGCGTGCGTCCGCCAGCGCGGCGGTGCGGTGGCCGATCCCGGCGAGATAGGCCGCATCGCTGTTCCACGCGATGAAGCTCTCGACGCTCGCCTGCCGGACCAGCATCGCGCAGTCCCAGCCTTCGCCCTCGGGGCCGATCAGCCAGGGGCCGCCGTCGCCGAGGAACAGCAGCTCGCCGCCGCTGTTCCGGAGGAACGGGAGGGTGTGGGCGACATAGGCGTCGAACGCCTCGCGGCCCGAGACCGGCCTGCCCGGATCAAGCTCGGGGCTCGCCGAATAGTCCGCGACCTCGCGGAAACGCAGCAGGTTGAGCATCGTTACCGGCCCGGCGATCCCGCGCATGAAGAACGCGCGACCCGCGGCCTCGGTCACGTCGAGATAGCTCTGTGCGGTCATCATGCCTCCTGCTGGCGCAAGGCCACGTCGCTCATGAAGCGGGCTTCGTCGCCCTTCGCCAGCCAATGCGCTTCACCCGCCAGCGCGCCGAGCATGTCGGCCAGATCGTCTTGTTCGTCCTTGGCGAAGTTTCCCAGCACGTAGCCGTGGACCTGGTCCTTGTGGCCGGGATGGCCGATGCCGAGCCGCACGCGGCGGAAATCGGGCGCCCCAAGGTCCTTGAGGTGCCGATCGATCGAGCGCAGGCCATTGTGCCCGGCAAGCCCGCCGCCGACGCGGACCTTCACCTTGAACGGAGCAAGGTCCAACTCGTCGTGGAACACGGTCAGCGCCCCGATGCCGAGCTTGTAGAAGCGCATCGCCTCACCCACCGAACGGCCGCTTTCGTTCATGAAGGTGGCGGGCTTGAGCAGCAGGACCTTGCCGCCGCCGATCCGGCCTTCCTGCAGCCAGCCCTGGCACTTATTCTGCACCGGGCCGAAGCCGTGGACCGCTGCGATCGTGTCGAGCGCCATGAAGCCGACGTTGTGCCGGTGCATCGCGTATTGCGGACCGGGATTGCCGAGGCCGACCCAGAGCTGCATGTGCATCCTTCCCGAGCGTCAAACGGAAAGGGCCGGCGGTCGGCTCGCAGCGGCGAACCATCCCAGCCGGCCCGTATTCGCACCTTTCCGCACGCGGAAAGGAAAGTCGAGGATCAGTCCTCGCCTTCAGCCTTGGTCGAGTTGTCGCCTTCCTCGCTCCGCAGGCCCGAAGGCGCGACGATCGTGGCGATGGTGAAATCGCGGTCGGTGATCGCGCTGGCCGAACCGGCGGGCAGCTTGACGTGGCTGATGTGGATCGAATCGCCCACGTCGAGCCCGGCGACGTCGATCTGCACCTCGTCGGGGATCTTGTCCGCTTCGCAGACGAGGTCCAGCTCGTGGCGCACGATGTTGAGCACGCCGCCGCGCTTGAGCCCCGGCGAACCGGCTTCGTTGACGAAGACTACCGGCACGTTGACATGCACCGTGGCGTCCTTGGCGAGGCGCAGGAAGTCGACGTGCAGCGGACGGTCGCTGACGGGATGGAAGGCAACGTCCTTGGGCAGGGTGCGGATCGTTTCGCCGCCAACCACGACCATCACGATCGAGTTGGAGAAGTGGCCGGTGCCGAGCTGACGGGTCAGCTCCTTTTCCTCGACGTGGATCGCAAGCGGGTCCTGATTGCCGCCATAGACGACGGCGGGGACGCGGCCTTCACGACGCAGGGCGCGGGAGGCTCCCTTGCCTGCCCGATCGCGCGTCTCGGCCGACAGGGTGAGAGCTTCGCTCATGGTCTGTACCTTCCGAATTCGCTGTTGAACTGTTCTTCCGCCGCCGCGCCTCCAGGGATGACCATGACGGGGAAGCGGCGGCCCTTAGCGATTTCTGCGCAAAAGGCAAGGGCAGGGCGCCCCGGCGCGTCACTGGATGCGCCGCACCGTCCATCCGTGCCGGGCGAGCAGCGCGGGCAGTCCGTCGTCGCCCGAAACGTGCGAGGCGCCCACCGCGACGAACGGACGCGCGCCGCCCTGCAGCATCCGGTCGAGCTGGTTGGCCCAGCGCACGTTGCGTCCCGTGAGCAGGGCTTCGCGCAATCCCGCGTCGGCGAGGAAGCCGCTGCGCGATTCGCGGTCGATTCCCTCCGTATCGCCGCGCAGCCACATCTTCATCACGTCGCCGTCCTCGTCATCGGAGCTGGCAGCCTCGTGCGCGACCTGTTCGAGCAGCACGGTCTGGTCGGAATTGGCCAGACGGTCGAAGATCGCGAACTGGCTGTCGATCGTCTCGAGCCCCTCGATCGGCTTGTCGCCGGCCATCTTGCGCAGTTCGGGCTCGACGCCGTTTTCCGGGTCGATTCCTTCCTTCTTGCCCGCGATCGCCCCGATCTGGAGCGCGACCGCCCAGCTTTCTTCGTTGGCGAAAGTGTCGTCGCCAATGTCGAGCTGCTTGTAGACCTTCGAGAGGTCGGCGCGATATCCGGGCGCGATGCGCTGCGAGGGCGGGGGCAAGCCCTGCGTGAAGGCAAGCCGGGCGAGGGCCGCGCTGCCGATCTGGTCATTGAGCTCCTGGCCGATCTCGAACACGATCCGGTCCGATGCCGCGACCGCCCTGTCGATCGCAGCACTGCGCCACTTCGTGCCCTCGGGCAAGGCGTGGACAGTGCCCATGATCCACGCGCGCGGGCCGCTGGCGTCGGTGATCTCCCACAGCGCCACGCGCGCCGGCGGCGTTGCCGGCTTGCGATTGTCCGCGCTGCCGCACGCACCGGCGAGCAACGCCAGCGCGATGGCAAGGAAATGACGAAGGCCCCTCATCGCCGTTTGTTATTGCACGCGCGCGGTCGCTATGCCCAGAGCCTTGAGCTGGTCCTGCACGCTGCCCTTGCCGGCAAGGTGCCCCGCGCCGACCGCGACGAAAACCGTGCCCGGCTGGCCCATGCGGTGCGCGATCCACTTCGCCCAGTTCGCGTTGCGGTCGGTCAGCAGCGTCTTCATCAGCCGCGGGTCGTCCATCTCGTCGTTCATGTTCTTCGCAAGCTCGGCCGCGTCGCCCTGGCCCCAGGCCTTCAGCAGCTCGTCGATCTGCGGCACGACCTTGTCATAGTCCTTCACGACTTCGGCCAGGTAGGCGAGCTGCGCGGCGCGCGGCAGCGAATCGAACATTCCCAGCTGGCCGTCGACCGTTTCGAGCGCGTCATGCGGCTTGCCCTGATCCTTCATCTCGGAATCAAGCCGGGCTTCGGCGCCGTTCTTCGGATCGAGCCCTTGTTGCACCAGCGGCAGGGACGAGAGCACCACCGCCACGTACCACGGCTTGTACTGGTCGAGCGCGGCGGGCGGCAGGTGGATCTTCGCCATCAGCGCCTCGTAGGCGGCGCGATCCTCGCCACCCATCATCGCGCGCAGCGTTTCGCCCCTGGGCAGCGTGGCGCGGGCGAGCACTGCCGCCTGCGTCGCGGTACCGGTCGGGTCGACGATCTCGGTGACCAGCTCGTCCGAGCTGTCGAGCGCGCGCTCCACCGGCCCGTTGAACCAGTCGAGCCCCGGCTTGAGCACGTGCATCGTGCCGAACAGGTAGATCGTGGTGTCGGCGTCCTTCGCCACCCATAGCGCGGGGTGGAGGACCCGAGGCGTCTCGACCTGTTCGACCGGAACCTGCGTGGCCGGCACCGGCGTGGGCAGGCGCTGCGTGCCGGCCAGCGCAGGGGAGAACGAACCGGCGGCAAGTGCCAGCGCGGCGAGCGCGCGGGCTGGACGTTTCAGCTTCATCGCCAAGCGCCTAGCAGCTTCCCATGAACGAAGCATTGCCTTGCCGCGCGCGCGAGCACACGCGCTGCGGTTGATTTGCACCGCGCCATCGGCCAAAGGCGCGGCCTATGCCGAATGACGCCGCACTGACCACCCCAAGGGTGCTGAGCCTGCAGGACATGATCCTGCGCCTCCACGCGTTCTGGAGCGGGCAGGGCTGCCTGATCCTCCAGCCCTATGACATGCGCATGGGCGCTGGCACGTTCCATACCGCCACCACGTTGCGCGCGCTGGGCCCGGAGCCATGGAACGCGGCCTTCGTCCAGCCCTGCCGCCGCCCGACCGACGGCCGCTATGGCGAGAATCCAAACCGGCTCCAGCACTACTACCAGTACCAGGTGATCCTGAAGCCGAGCCCGGAAAACCTTCAGGAGCTTTACCTCAGGAGCCTGCGCGAGATCGGCATCGACCCGCTGCTCCACGACATCCGCTTCGTCGAGGACGACTGGGAATCGCCCACGCTCGGCGCCTGGGGGCTGGGCTGGGAAGTGTGGTGCGACGGGATGGAAGTCACCCAGTTCACATATTTCCAGCAGATGGGCGGATTCGACTGCAAGCCGGTGGCGGGCGAGCTGACCTATGGCCTCGAACGGCTCGCGATGTACATCCAGGGCGTCGACAGCGTCTACGACCTGGCGTTCAACAATCACGGCGTGACCTACGGCGACGTGTTCCTCGAGAACGAGAAGCAGATGTCGAAGTGGAACTTCGAGGTCGCCGATACCGACAGCCTGTTCGAAGGCTTCCGCCGCGCCGAGGCGGAAAGCCGCCTGTGCCTTGAAAACGAGGTGCCCATCGCCGCCTACGAGCAGGCGATCGAGGCGAGCCACCTGTTCAACCTGCTGCAGGCGCGCGGCGTGATCAGCGTGCAGGAGCGCGCGAGCTACATGGGCCGCGTGCGCGATCTCGCGCGCGGGGCCTGCGAGGCCTACATGGCCAAGGAAGAGAGCCGCTGGGCGGCCGAATATCCGGGGTGGACGAAGTGAGCGCGTTGCAAAATCCTCCCCGGAACGGGGAGGGGGACCGCGCGCAGCGCGGTGGAGGGGGCTATCCGATCGTGCGTCGACCAGAAACGTATACCGCTCGCCGTCTGCGCCGTGAAATGAGCCTGCCCGAAGTCATGCTTTGGGAACGGCTGCGCAGCTCGAAGTCGGGTGTTCGAATTCGCCGTCAGCATCCGCTTGGACCCTATATTTGCGACTTCTGCTGCGCTGCGGCGAGGCTGGTGATCGAGATCGATGGCGCCGCGCACGACATGGGAAATCGCCCGGAACGAGACAGTGCTCGCGATCGCTACTTTGCGGAGCGGGGATACAAGGTGCTGCGGGTGGCGGCGGCCGACGTCCTGTCCGGTCCGGATCGCATCGCCGAAATGATCGCGCTGGCGGCACACCCCCTCCACCGTCCTGCGGATGGTCCCCCTCCCCGTGCCGGGGAGGATGAGTGATGTCTGATTTCCTGCTCGAACTGCGCTGCGAGGAAATCCCCGCACGGATGCAGGCCGGCGCGCGCGCCGACCTTGAAAAGCTGTTCCGCAAGGAAATGGACGCGGCGGGCGTCGCCTGTGGCGAGATCACCGTGTGGTCGACCCCGCGCCGCCTGGCGCTGATTGCGCGCGACCTGCCGGTTGCGACCGAGGCGGTGAACGAGGAAGCGAAGGGCCCGCGCACCAGCGCGCCCGAACAGGCACTCGAAGGGTTCCTGCGCAAGACCGGGCTCGCCAAGGACCAGCTCACCGAGCGCGACGGCGTGTGGTTCGCGATCACCGAAAAGCCCGGCCGCGCGACGACCGAAGTTCTGGCCGAAGCGATCCCCGCGATCGTCCGCGCCTTCCCGTGGCCCAAGTCCATGCGCTGGGGTGCCGCTTCGCTCTCGACCGAATCCTTGCGCTGGGTGCGCCCGCTGTCGGGCATCGTCGCGATCCTCGACCAGGACGTGATCGCGTTCGAGGTCGGCGGCGTGACTTCGGGGCAGGTCACCTGCGGCCACCGTTTCCACCACTTCGGCGACGTGATCGTCGACGGTGCGCACAGCTATGCCGAAACGCTGCGCCAGGCGCACGTGATCGTCGACCATGCAGAGCGCGAGGCGCTGATCCGCGACCATGCGCGGGCCGCTGCGCGCGACGCCGGCCTCAAGCTGGTCGAGGACGAAGGTCTGGTGATCGAGAACGCCGGGCTGACCGAATGGCCGGTGCCGATGCTGGGCCGCTTCGACGAGGAATTTCTTGAGGTTCCGCCTGAGGTTATCCAGCTAACCGCCCGGGTGAACCAGAAGTATTTCGTGTGCGAGGATGCGCACGGCAAGCTTGCCAACGCCTTCGTCTGCACCGCCAACATCGACGCGATCGACGGCGGCGCGGCGATCGTCGACGGCAACCGCAAGGTGCTCGCCGCGCGGCTTTCAGATGCGCGTTTCTTCTGGGACCAGGACCGAAAGGTGCCGCTGGCCGATCAGGCGAAGAAGCTGGAGCGGATCACCTTCCACGAGAAGCTGGGGACGGTCGCCGACAAGGTCGCGCGCGTGGCCAGGCTGGCGCGCTGGCTGGTGGAAGAGGGGATTGTAAATCCTCCCCGGAACGGGGAGGTGGCAGCGCAAAGCGCTGACGGAGGGGGGACTCGGTCAGGTACTGCGCTTGCGGCGAGCCCCCTCCACCGTCCTGTGGACGGTCCCCCTCCCCGTACCGGGGAGGACCTTGCCGACATGGCCGAACAGGCCGCGCGGCTGTGCAAGGCCGACCTCGTCACCGAGATGGTCGGAGAGTTTCCCGAGCTGCAGGGCCTGATGGGCGGCTATTATGCCCGCGCCGAAGGCCTGCCGGGCGAAGTCGCCGAAGCGATCCGCGATCACTACAAGCCGGTGGGGCAGGGGGACGACGTGCCCACCGCGCCGGTGACGGTGGCGGTGAGCCTGGCGGACAAGCTGGATACGTTGGTTGGGTTCTTCCGGAACCATATGCTGCCAACCGGCTCGAAAGACCCATTTGCACTACGCCGTGCTGCACTTTCAGTTGTAAGGCTGCTCGACGCTAACCATCTGAGATTGCCGCTAATGTCGATTGGGGATGTTGGCGTCGACCTTCTCCATAATACGTGGAAATCCAATCACACGAGCACTGGCGGAGTCCTGAGTGTTGCACGCACGGATAGAGTGCTCGGTAAGCATGAAACTATTTTGTTCGATCTCCTCGACTTCTTCGCCGACCGCCTCAAGGTCCAGCAGCGCGAAGCTGACGTCCGCCACGACCTGATCGACGCGGCCTTCGCACTCGGCGGCGAGGACGATCTCGTCCGCCTGCTCGCCCGCGTCCATGCGTTGCAGGCCTTCGTCGGCACCGAGGATGGCGCCAACCTGCTCGCCGGCTACAAGCGCGCCGCGAACATCCTAAAGAAGGAGGACTACGCGGGCGGGGAAGGGCAGAAAGCGCTGTCCTACACGCCCGAACCGGCGGAAAAGGCGCTGATGGACGCTCTCGACATCGCCGAACCCCGCGCCGACGCCGCCGTCGCCGCCGAGGACTTCACCGCCGCCATGGCCGCGCTCGCTTCGCTGCGCGCGCCGATCGACGCATTTTTCGACAAGGTAACCGTCAACGCGGAAGACCCAAAAATGCGCGCGGCACGGCTTGGACTGCTCGATCGTTTTCGTGCTGCAGTGCACAAAGTTGCTGACTTCTCGCGGATCGAGGGCTAGGGGCGCTTTCACGTACCCGTCACTTCCGTCAACTTCGTCAGGAAACGGCCCGAAAAGATGAACGCATACGTATTCCACTTCGGCGGCGGCGCGACCAGCGAGGATCCTCGTTCGCGCGACAAGACCATCACCGGAGGGAAGGGGGCCAACCTCGCCGAGATGGCCTCGATCGGCCTGCCGGTGCCCCCGGGGTTCACCATCAGCACCGAAGTCTGCGCGCAATTCAACGAGAGCGGCAAGCGCTTCGACGACGCGCTCAAGGCCGCAGTGGACGATGGCATTGCGCACATCGAGAAGGCAACGGGCCGCAAGTTCGGTGATGCGGCGAACCCGATGCTGGTGTCGGTCCGCTCGGGCGCGCGCGTCTCGATGCCGGGCATGATGGACACCGTGCTCAACCTCGGCCTCAACGATGCGACGGTCGAGGGGCTGGCGAGCGGCTCGGGCGACCCGCGCTTCGCATGGGATTCCTACCGCCGCTTCATCCAGATGTATTCCGACGTGGTGCTCGGGCTTGAGCACCACCGGTTCGAGGACGCGCTGGAAATCGCCAAGGAAGACAACGGCTACTACGCCGACATCGAGATGTCGGCCGAGGACTGGCAGAAGCTCGTCAAGGAATACAAGACGATCGTCGAGGAAGAGCAGGGCAAGCCTTTCCCGCAGGACGTGAACGAACAACTGTGGGGCGCGATCGGCGCGGTCTTCGAGAGCTGGGAGAGCGAGCGCGCCAAGGTCTATCGCCGCCTCAACGACATTCCCGGATCGTGGGGAACTGCGGTTAACGTTCAGGCGATGGTGTTCGGCAACATGGGCGACACCTCGGCCACCGGCGTCGCCTTCACCCGCGACCCGGCGACCGGCGAGAAGGCCTACTACGGCGAGTGGCTGGTCAACGCGCAGGGCGAGGACGTCGTCGCAGGCATCCGCACCCCGCAGTACCTGACCAGGGCCGCGCGCGAAGCCGCCAGCGCCAGGCCGCTGTCGATGGAAGAGGCGATGCCCGCCGCCTATGGCGAACTCGCCCACGTGTTCGAGCTGCTCGAGAAGCACTACAAGGACATGCAGGACATCGAATTCACCGTCGAGCGCGGGCATTTGTGGATGCTGCAGACCCGCTCGGGCAAGCGCACCGCCAAGGCCGCGCTCAAGATGGCGGTGGACATGGCGGGTGAGGGGCTGATCGACGAAGCGACGGCGATCCGGCGCGTCGACCCGATGGCGCTCGACCAGCTCCTGCACCCGACGCTCGATCCGCAAGCACCGCGAGATGTGCTGGCCCGCGGGCTGCCAGCGTCGCCGGGCGCTGCCTCTGGCGCGGTCGTGTTCGATGCCGATACCGCCGAAAAGCGCGCCGAGCTTGGCGAAGCGGTGATCCTGGTGCGCGTCGAGACCTCGCCCGAGGATATCCACGGCATGCACGCCGCGAAGGGCATCCTCACCGCGCGCGGCGGCATGACGTCACACGCCGCGGTGGTCGCGCGCGGAATGGGCCGCCCCTGCGTGTCGGGCGCCTCGGCGCTGTCGATCGACATGAAGAGCCGCACCGCTCGGATCGGCAATCGCGAGATCGCGGAAGGCGACGTCATTACGCTCGACGGCTCGAACGGCGAGGTCATGGCGGGCAGGGTCCCGACGGTCGAACCCGAGCTGGTCGGCGATTTCGGCACGCTGATGGGCTGGGCCGACAAGCATCGCCGCATGAAGGTGCGCACCAACGCCGAAACGCCCGCCGACTGCCAGGTCGCGCGCCAGTTCGGCGCAGAGGGCATTGGTCTGTGTCGCACCGAACACATGTTCTTCGACGCGAACCGCATCTCGGCGGTGCGCCAGATGATCCTCGCCGACAACGAGGACGGCCGCCGCGCCGCGCTCGCCAAGCTGCTGCCCGAACAGCGCGCCGACTTCACTGCGATCTTCGAGGTGATGCGCGGGCTGCCGGTGACGATCCGCCTGCTCGACCCGCCGCTCCACGAATTCCTGCCGCAGGGCGACGAAGAGTTCGAGGAACTGGCCGAAGCAACCGGACTGGGCGTCGACCACCTCAAGCGCCGCGCGGGCGAGCTCTATGAATTCAATCCGATGCTCGGCCACCGCGGTTGCCGGCTCGGCATCACGTTTCCCGAGATCTACGAGATGCAGGCGCGCGCGATCTTCGAGGCGGCGTGCAATGTCGCGGTCGAGTTCGGAGAAGCGATCGTCCCGGAAGTGATGATACCGCTGGTTGCGACCAGGCGCGAACTCGAAATCCTCAAGGCGCTGGTCGATCGCATCGCCAAGGATGTCTTCGCGGAAAAGGGCCATGTGCTCGACTACCTCGTCGGCACGATGATCGAACTACCGCGCGCCGCGTTGATGGCGGGCGAAATCGCTGAGGAAGCGCGCTTCTTCTCGTTCGGCACAAATGACCTCACGCAAACGACGCTGGGCGTCAGCCGCGACGATGCGGCCAAGTTCCTCGGGCCGTATGTCGAAAAGGGCATCTATCCGCGCGACCCGTTCGTCAGCCTCGACATAGACGGGGTCGGCCAGCTGGTGGAGATGGCGGCCGAACGGGGGCGCAAGACGCGGCCCGACATCAAGCTCGGCATCTGCGGCGAACATGGCGGCGATCCGGCCAGCATCGCATTCTGCGAAAAGGTCGGCCTCGATTACGTCAGCGCATCGCCGTACCGCGTGCCGATCGCGCGCCTGGCTGCCGCGCAGGCCGCGCTGGGCTGAATTTTCGGCGGCTGGGGAGCGAGAGGGGACCCGGTAGGGCCTCTCGTTTCCGCCCGTCTTTTGGAATGATAATAAGTATTATGTAAATACCGCGTGATTGCGCGCTCGGCTCCCTACCAACCCAGACGTCTGAAAATGAGCACCGCGACGACGATGATCGCCATCCAGACCACCACCATCCAGGCCCGCGTCTCGAACCGCACGCGTTGCATCCGAAATCCGCCAACCACGATCAACAGCGCCATCAGCAAGGCAGTCAACTGGAGCCAAGGCGACATCACACGATCCTCTGCAGCCCGTCGTAACCCGGCTCGACGTGGGCCGGCAGTTCATCGCGCAGTTTCGCATAGTCCATCGACTTGTCGAGGTGCGTCAGGATCGCGTGCCCGGCGCGGCATGCCTCGGCGAGTTCGAGCGCCATTTCGAGGTTCGCGTGGGTCGGGTGCGGATGCCGCCGCAACGCATCGACCACCAGCAGGTCGCAGCGGTCGAACAGGGCGACCATCTCGTTAGTAATCGCACTGAAGTCGGTCGCGTAGACAATTGACTTTCCGCCTTGTTCGAAGCGGTATCCGGTCGACTTGGCGGGGCCGTGCGGCATCAGGCAATGGCCCACCGCCATACCGCCGACCATGCGCAACCGGTCGAGGTTGTCGAGCGAACAGATTGTCGGATAGCCGTGCTGGCCAGCGAAGACATAGCCGAAACGCTGGCGCAGGCGCCGCACCGTCTCCGTTCCGCCGTAGCCCGGTATCGGCGCCGCACGGCCATAGCGGAACGGACGCAGGTCATCGATGCCGTGGCAATGATCGGCATGGTCGTGCGTCCAGAACACGGCGTCGACCCGGTCGATGTCGTTCGCGAGCAACTGGCTGCGCAGGTCAGGCGAAGTGTCGACCAGCAGACGGAAGCCGTCGTCGCCCTCGATCACGATCGAGACGCGGCTGCGGCGGTTCTTCGGCTCGTCAGGGTCGCATTCGCCCCAGTCGTTTCCGATCCGCGGCACGCCGGTCGACGTGCCCGAACCGAGCATGATGAGCTTCACAGGCCGGCTTTCGTGAACAGCCGGGCGAAATTGCGCGAGGTTGCCTCGGCCAGCGCCGCGCTTTCCACGCCGCGCAGCCCGGCGACGAAACGACAGGTGTCGGCAACGAACGCCGGTTCGCAGACCTGGCCGCGATGCGGCACCGGCGCGAGGAACGGCGCATCGGTTTCGACCAGTAACCGATCTTCGGGTATTTTCGAAGCTATAGCCTGTAAGTCTTTAGCATTCTTGAACGTAACGATGCCCGAAATCGAGATTGTCAGGCCCAGATCGAGCATCTTACTGGCAAAATTGGCCGAAGCGGTAAAGCAGTGGATCAGCGCGGGGAAGGCCCCCTTCCCCATTTCCTCTGTGAGGATCTCGGCGGTGTCATCCTCGGCATCGCGGGTGTGGACGATCAGCGGCAACCCGGCCTCGCGGGCCACGCCGATATGGACGCGGAACAGCGCGCGCTGCGTATCGCGATCCGAATGGTCATAGTAGTAATCGAGCCCGGTTTCGCCGATGCCGATCACCTTCGGATCCTCGGCCGCCGCCAGCAGCGCCGCCGCGCCCAGGTCCGCATGGCCGTCGGCCTCATGCGGATGGATGCCGATCGACGCCCAAACGTCCGGCTCACGCCGCGCGGTGGCGACGATCGCTTCCCATTCGCTCTGCCGCGTCGAGATGTTGAGCATGCCGGTAACTCCGGCCTGACGCGCGCGGGTCAGCACGCCAGCCTGGTTGTCGACCAGCCCCTTGTAGTTGAGGTGGCAGTGCGAATCGATCAGCATCAGGCGGTCGTTTCCTCCGAAGGGAGTTCGAGGCGCGGGAATGCCGGAGTCGGCGCGGCAATGCGGAAATCCTGATCTACCAGCGCATAAAACCACTGATTGTTATCATCTTCGAGATTGGAGTATTTTCGCTCTTCGGCCGACATACCCATCTGATCCAGTATCTTGTCTGTCGACGCTGGAATAATTGGGCGTACCGCGATGGCAAGCCAGCGTATGCAAATGAACAGATTAGCAAGCACTGCTTCCATTCGTTTGGGATCAGTCTTGCGGAGTGCCCACGGAGCTTGAGCATCAACGTACTGATTGCACGCAAAGACGGCCCTCATCCAAGAATCGAGTCCTATGGAAAAATTGAGTGCTTCGAATTCTGCCTTTAAAATTGCCACTTGAGTCTGGACCGAGCTCATCAAATCAGCGTCGTCCATTGCCGAGTATGCATCTCGGCTAGGCAAGCGCCCCCCGAGATTTTTCGCGATCATACTCAGAACGCGTTGGGCCAAGTTCCCGAAGCTGTTCGCCAGCTCGGCATTGCAGCGCAGGACGATCGCCTCGGGCGAATAGCTGCCGTCCTGCCCGAAGGCGACTTCGCGCATCAGGAAATAGCGCAGGGCATCCACTCCGAACGTCTGGGCGAGCGCCAACGGATCGGTCACGTTGCCAAGCGACTTCGATTCCTTCTGCCCGCGGTTGAGCAGGAAGCCGTGTCCGAACACATGCTTCGGCACGGGCAGACCCGCACTCATCAGGAAGGCCGGCCAATAGACCGTGTGGAAGCGCACGATGTCCTTGCCGATCAGATGCAGATCAGCCGGCCACCACTTTGAAAAGGCTTCGGTTTCATCTGGCCAGCCAAGACCCGTCAGGTAGTTGGTCAGCGCATCGACCCACACGTACATGACGTGCTCCTCGCTACCCGGCACCCTGACCCCCCAGTCGAAGCTGGTGCGCGAGACCGACAGGTCGCGCAAGCCCGCCGAGACGAACGCGGTCATCTCGTTGCGGCGCGTGTCGGGTTTGAGGAATTCCGGATGGTCGCGGTAGAGCGCGAGTAGCGGCTCCTGATACTTCGACAGGCGGAAGAACCAGCTTTCCTCGACGGTCCATTCGACCGGGGTGCCTTGTGGCGAGAGCTTTTCGCCCCCTTCCCCGGCGACAAGTTCGCTCTCG
>JAJXVK010000262.1 GCA_021782155.1 Pseudomonadota bacterium | reverse complement strand
GGCCTTGCGGGCATCGGTCATCGCCTGGTGGTTGGCGGGCGAATAGTCGATATTGCCGGTCAGCGCGTGCTTCTCGATCCCGCCGATGCGGTGCATCAGTTCGGGCGTGCCGGGCTTGATCCACGGCCGTGCGCCCTTGGCGTCGCGCTTGTAGGGCAACAGATTGTCGCCATCGTTCTTCTGCTCGAGAAATTTGGCAGGAAACGGCGTGAAGCTCTTGGGATCGGGGACTTTCCACGGTTCGGCGGCATTGGCGATATAGCCATCGGTGAGCAGCATCACCGGGGTCATGTATTCGACCGCGATCCTGCAAGCCTCGATCGCTACTTCGAAGGCGTCGGACGGGCTGCGCGCGGCGATCACCGGCATCGGCGCATCGCCGTTGCGGCCATAGACCGCCTGGTAGAGATCGCTCTGCTCGGTCTTGGTCGGCAGGCCGGTCGAGGGCCCGCCGCGCTGCGAATTGACGATCACCAGCGGCAGTTCGGTCATGATCGCCAGCCCCATCGCCTCGCCCTTCAAGGCAATGCCCGGGCCGGAGGAGCTGGTGATACCGAGGCTCCCGGCATAGCTCGCGCCGATGGCTGCGCAGATCGCGGCGATCTCGTCCTCGGCCTGGAAGGTCGTGACGCCGAATTGCTTCAACCGCGCCAGATGATGCAGGATCGCGCTCGCAGGCGTGATCGGATAGCCGCCGAAGAACATCGGCAGTTCGGCCAGTTGCGCGCCCGCGACCAAACCCAGCGACACCGCCTCGGCCCCGGTGACGGTGCGATAGAGCCCCGGCGCGCTGGGCACCGGGGGCACGTGCAATTGCTTGAGCGGCCCGGAAATCTCCGCCGTCTCGCCATAGGCATGGCCCGCGTCGAGCGCGGCGATATTGGCGTCGGCGATATCGGGCTTGGTCTTGAACTTGGCGCGCAGCCAATCGTGGATCGGCTCGCGCGGGCGGTCGAACATCCACAGCGCGAGGCCCAGCGTCCACATGTTCTTGCAGCGCAGCGCGTCCTTGTTGCCAAGGCCGAAGGGCTTCACCGCCTCGATCGTCTGCGCGCTGATGTCGAAGGCCAGCACGTCGAACTTGGCGAGGCTGTCGTCGTCGAGCGGACTGACGTCGTATTTCGCCTTGTCGAGATTGCGCCGGGTGAACTCGCCGGTGTCGGCGATCACCAGTCCGCCCGGCTTCAGCGCGGGCAGGTTCACTTTCAGCGCCGCCGGGTTCATCGCCACCAGCACGTCGGGCGCGTCGCCCGCGGTGTGGATCGAGCGGCTGCCGAAATTGATCTGGAACGCCGACACGCCGAACAGCGTGCCTTGCGGGGCGCGGATCTCAGCGGGAAAATCGGGGAAGGTCGCGAGGTCGTTGCCCGCCAGCGCGGTCGACAGAGTGAACTGCCCGCCGGTCAGCTGCATCCCGTCGCCGGAATCGCCGGCGAACCGCACCACCACCGCTTCGGGAACATCGGCCGCTGCAAGCGGCGCTTCGACCTTCTGGGTCGCCATTGGCAATCCTCTTCGCGCGCGCGAGGGCGCAGGTTTCGCATCATTCGGGCCGCGCAGCTAGGGCGCGCCCGGCGGTGCTTCAATCAAGATTTTCTCGCTACGCCCAAAATCGCGCGTGGAAAACCCCGCGCGGAGCGCTAAGTTCGCGATTGAAACCCAAGGGAGAGAGAAAACATGGCCGATGCCGAACATTTCGTCCGCGAGGACGTGCGCGGGTTCCTCAACATGCTCGAGCAACTCGGGCGCCCAGGGGTGGAGGAACTGCCGGTCGAGGAAGGGCGCGAGGGGATGCGCGTCATGGGCCAGATGGCCGAAGCGGCCCCGCGCGAGATGGCGGTGATCAAGGACGTGACCTGCCCGGGACCTGCCGGTGACATTCCGCTGCGCTTCTACGACAAGCGCGAGAGCCGCGGCCCCGGCCCCTGCGTGGTGTTCATCCACGGCGGCGGCTTCGTGATCGGCGACATCGGGGTCTATAATTCGCTTTGCACCGAAATCGCCCACCAGCTCGACCTGCCGGTGGTCTCGGTCGAATACCGGCTTGCGCCCGAGCACCCCTTCCCCGCCGCGCCCGACGATTGCGAGGCGGCGGCACGCTGGGTCGCGTCCTCGCCCGAGATCTTGGGCCGCGAGTTCACCGGCCTCGTCATCACCGGCGACAGCGCCGGCGGCAATCTCACCATCGTCACCACCAATGCGCTGATGGCCGAACCCGCCGCCGTGCCGGTGATCGTCCAGGCGCCGATCTATCCGGTCGCCGACGACATCACCAAGCACCGGAGCCTGCATGATTTCGGCGAGGGATTCCTGCTGACCAGCGCCACCATGGGCTGGTTCACCGCGCAATATGCCGGCAATCCCGCCGATCCGCGGCACACCCCGATGCAGGGCGATTGCTCGAAGGCGCCGCCGACCGTGCTGTGCACCGCCGGGCTCGATCCCTTGCGCGATTCCGGGCGCAATTACGCCGCGCATCTGATCCAGATTGGGATCGAGGTCTGCTACCTCGAATTCCCCGGCATCATCCACGGATTCACCACGTTGCGGAAAGCGATCCCCAGTGGTCAGCGCGATCTCGATGCATTTCTGGCCGCGGTCAAATTGATGCTGGAACGCGTCGGCTGATCGGGGCATTGGCACGGGCATGACTCAACTCGGATATCGCCCCTGCGTGGGCGTCATGCTCGTCAATGCCGATGGCCAGGTGTTCGTCGGCCGCAGGATCGACAATAAGGAAGGCGACTGGTGGCAGATGCCGCAGGGCGGCGTCGATCCGGGCGAGGATCTGCGCGCCGCCGTGCTGCGCGAACTGCGCGAGGAAACCGGCATCACGCCCGACAAAGTGTCGCTGATCGGCCAGATGGACGAGCCGCTGCGCTACGATCTGCCCGACGAGCTGGTCGGCAAATTGTGGAAGGGAAAATATCGCGGGCAGGAACAGACCTGGTTCTGCGCCCGCTTTACCGGCAGCGAAGCCGACATCGACCTACAC
>JAJXVK010000055.1 GCA_021782155.1 Pseudomonadota bacterium | reverse complement strand
CGGACAAGAAGGGCTCGTTCCACGAACTGCTGGCGCTCATCAACGAGCAGGTCTGGCTCGGCCATTTCGACATCTGGTCGAACGGCTCGGTACTGCTCTATCGTCACGCACTGATGCTCGGCGACGAAGGGCTGCTCTCGCTGACCCAGGCGCAGACGCTGATCGAGGCCGCGCTCGATGAGTGCGACCGGTTCTACCCTGCGTTCCAGTTTGTGCTGTGGGGCGACAAGTCGCCCGCCGACGCGCTTTCGAGCGCGATGGTCGATGCGGCGGGCGAGGCCTGAGCACACTGTCCGTTCGCCCAGAGCCCGTCGGTGCCGAAGGCGGGCCGCTGCCCCGACAACGGACCTCGCGCGAAGTTCGTTGTTCGACAGCCTCACCAGGAACGGGCTAAGGCGACATTCATGAGCGAATCCATCCTGATGTTCGGCGCCGGAAACATGGGCGGCGCGATCCTCGCCGGCTGGCTAGCCGGAGGCCGCGATCCCGCCAGCGTCACCGTTGTCGATCCCTTCCTGGAAGCCGCCCCCGAAGGCGTGCGACTGCTGCGCGAGGCGCCGATCGGCGAATCGCCGGCCGATGTCGTGCTGCTCGGCTTCAAGCCGCAGCAGCTCGCCGCGGCGACCGGGACTGTGAAGAGGAATGTTGGCGAAGGTACGCTGCTGCTCTCGATCCTCGCGGGCGTCGATCTCGCCACGCTGCGCGACGTCTTTCCGGCGGCGGGCGCCATCGTGCGCGTGATGCCTAACCTCGCCGCGGCGCTGGGCAAGTCTCCGATCGCGCTGGTTGGCGACGCATCGCCCGCCGCATGTGCGCTGACCGATCGCCTGATGGCCCCGCTGGGTACGGCCGAGTGGCTCTCGGGCGAGGACCAGATGGACCTCGTCACCGCGCTCGCCGGATCGGGTCCGGCGTTCGTCTACCGCTTCATCGACGCGCTGGCCCAGAGCGCGGCGGCGCTCGGCCTTCCGCGCGAGCAGGCCGACCGTCTGGCGCTGGCCATGGTCGAGGGCGCGGCGGCGCTGGCGGCGCGGTCAGGGCACGCGCCGGGCGAACTGGCGCGGCGCGTGGCGAGCCCGGGCGGGGTCACGCAGGTCGGGCTGGACGTGCTCGACGCCGATGCGCGGCTGCTTCGCCTGCTGGAGGACACATTGCGCGGCGCGCGCGATCGCTCAGCCGAAATGACCCGCGAGGCGCGCAAGGCGACCTGAGCGGCCAGCACCGCAGTTCGCCGGTTACACTTTGACACAAGCCCCGGTATCCGGTTTTCCTTGAAACTGGCGCGCCAAGTCGCGATATTGGAGCGCAGCGGTCCATTTACGGGCCGGCAAGGAGTTTTGACTGACATGGCAAACTGGAACGACCCCCAGCCCACGCGGACTGGATTCGGCGCGTCTCCCAGCCTGAACGGCGGCGCCATCGGGCGGACGGCTGGCGTCGACGCCGGACTGCGGCGCTACATGCTCTCGATCTACAACTACATGGCCTCTGGCGTCCTGCTCACGGGCGTCGTCGCGCTGGCCTTCGCGGCGAGCGGCATGGCCGCGCAGGTCTTCATGGCCGGCGGCGGGCTCGCCTGGCTGATCGTGCTGTCGCCGCTCGCCTTCGTCATGGTGATGAGCTTCGGCATCAATCGCCTTTCGACCGCGGCGCTGCAGGCGACCTTCTGGGCCTACTGCGCGGTCATGGGCCTGTCGATGTCGACGATCTTCCTCGTCTACACCGGCACATCGATCGCCGCGACGTTCTTCGCGACTGCGGGCGCCTTCGCCGGGCTCAGCCTCTATGGCTACACCACCAAGCGCGACCTGTCGGGCATGGGCACGTTCATGTTCATGGGCCTGATCGGCATCATCCTCGCCTCGATCATCAACCTGTTCCTGCATTCGAGCGGGCTCGCCTGGGGCATCAGCTTCCTCGGTGTGCTGATCTTCGCGGGGCTGACCGCTTGGGACACGCAGAAGCTGCGCCAGATGTACTATCAGGTCGCGGGCAGCGACTTCATGGGCAAGATGATCGTGATGGGCGCGTTGAGCCTCTATCTCGACTTCATCAACCTGTTCATGTTCATGCTGCGCTTCATGGGCGATCGCCGCTGATTCAGGCGCGGCCGCGGCGCATTTCGTCGCAGGCAGGATTCGGATCGTCGTGCCCGGCGGGGATTCCATCCCGCCGGGCATTTTCTTTGCCTCGTGCCGGCGGTAGACGGCTGCCTTGACCTTGGGGAAGGCCAGGATGGCGACGGTTCGCCCGATCGGTCTTCAGGGGAGTTGGAATGTTTCGCTTCGAACGCCGCAGCGCCGGGCTGCCAAAGATTGCCGTAATCTGCGCGACCGGGCTCAGCCTCGCGCTCGCTTCGTGCGCCACCCCCCCGGCACCGCCGCCTCCGCCGCCTCCGCCGCCGCCCAAGGTGGTCAGGATTCCGCCGCGGCCCATGCCGCCCGACGGTGCCGCGCCGACACTTCAGGTCCCGGCCGCCGATGCGAGCGGGCTACGGGAGAGCGTCAACCGCAACATTTCGCCCGCGCAGGCCCTGTGGAACTTGCGCTCGGCTTACAACGTCGCCGCGCTGAACTGCCATTCCCCGAAGCACGCGGCGATCCTTGAAAACTACAAGGTGTTCCTCAAGGCCAACAACAAGGTGCTGGCCAAGGCCAATCGCGACGTCGATGCCGAGTTCAGGAAAGAATACTCCAAGGGCTTCGTCGCAGCGCGCGAGAAGTACATGACCGAGGTCTACAACCACTTCGCGCTGCCGCCCACGCTCAACGATTTCTGCAACGCGGTGCTGGCAATGAGCGACAGCGCCAGGACGGTGAAGCCCGCGGATCTCCAGCTCTTCGCGGTGAGCAGCCTGCCCAGTGTCGAGGTCGTGTTCGACGATTTCTACCGTCGCTACGACCAGTGGCGGATCGATGCCGCGGACTGGGATTCGAAGTATGGCAGACCCGCGCAGGCCGTGGCATTGCCGGCTGCGGGTGCAGCGGTGGCTTCGGCTCCGCATCAATCGGGAGGCTGAGCGAAGCCGGGGACCGGCAGCCGAATTTTTCGGTTGAATCCCGAAGCGGTGCTGCGTAAAGGCGGCGCTCCCGGCGGCGAGCGTCGCCGGGCGATACTGGAACGGGGCCGTAGCTCAGCTGGGAGAGCGCGTCGTTCGCAATGACGAGGTCAGGGGTTCGATCCCCCTCGGCTCCACCAGATAGCTAAAGGGCCGCAGGCTTTTTGCCTGCGGCCCTTTAGCTATCTGGAATCCAGTGCGTTGACCGGACCGGGCAATTGCCCGATCCTCGCTCGGCACCAGCCCGCTCCCCCACCCCGCCGCCCATCAGGATACTCTCGCGGGCGGCTGGGTGGGGGAGCGGGCCGGTGCGGCCCCGGCAGGCCAAGGCCTGCCTGAACTGACACCTCTCAAGACTGCCGGAACAACAAATGCACTTTCTCGACCAGGCCAAGATATTCGTGCGCTCGGGCGCGGGCGGGCCCGGCGCGGTCAGCTTCCGGCGCGAGAAGTACATCGAGTACGGCGGACCCGATGGTGGCGACGGCGGAAAGGGCGGCGATATCGTGTTCGAAGCGGTGCCCGGGCTCAATACGCTGATCGATTTCCGCTATACCCAGCACTTCAAGGCGCAGCGCGGCATTGGCGGGGCGGGCAAGAACCGTACCGGCGCGGGCGGTGACGATCGCGTGATCAAGGTGCCGGTGGGCACGCAGATACTCGACGACGAGCGCGAGACGGTGCTCGCCGACCTCACCGAGGCGGGCCAGCGCGTCACGCTTTTGCGCGGCGGCGACGGCGGGCGCGGCAACCTCAGCTACAAGACCAGCACCAATCGCGCGCCGCGCCAGTCTGGCCCCGGTTGGCCGGGCGAGGAGATGTGGGTCTGGTTGCGATTGAAGCTGCTCGCCGACGCGGGCCTAGTTGGCCTGCCCAATGCCGGCAAGTCGACCTTCATCAACCAGATCACCAACACCAAGGCGAAGGTCGGCGCCTACGCCTTCACCACCACGCGTCCGCAGCTCGGCGTGGTTCGCCACCGCAACCGCGAGTTCGTGCTGGCCGACATCCCCGGCCTGATCGAAGGCGCGGCAGACGGCGCGGGGATCGGCGACCGCTTCCTCGGCCACATCGAACGCTGCCGCGTGCTGATCCACCTGATCGACATCACCGGCACCGATCCGGCCGAGGCGCTGCGCATCATCGAGGACGAACTTGAAGCCTATGGCGAAGGGCTCGACGAGAAGCCGCGCCTGGTTGCGCTCAACAAGATCGACCTGGTCGACGCCGAACTGGTCGAGGCATTTTCACAGGAACTCGAAGAGGCCGGGGTCAAGCACGTGTTTCCGATCTCGGGTGCCACGGGCAAGGGCATGGACGCGCTGCTCGACGCGGTGCTCGAATACCTTCCAGCCGCCACGATCACCGAACGTCCGGTCGGCGAAGTGGAGGATGCGGCCGACGAAAAGCCCTGGTCGCCGCTCTGACGCATTCCCATCGGCGCGCATATCGCCTAAGCGCGGCGTCCCATGTCCATTTCCGCGCTCTCTGACCTGATCGATCCGGCCAAGTGCCCTCGGCTCGTGCTCAAGGTGGGCTCGGCGCTGCTGGTCGGCGTCGACGGTGCGCCGCGGCGCGACTGGCTGGCGGCGCTGGTGGCGGAAATCGCCGCGGCGCGCGGGCGCGGGCAGGAAGTGCTCGTGGTGTCATCGGGCGCGATCGCGCTCGGCGCGCGGCGGCTCGGCATGGACAAGGGCGGGCGCGGGAGCCTGTCCGACGCCCAGGCCGCCGCCTCGGTGGGCCAGATCGCGCTGGCGGGGCTGTGGGCCGAACTTCTAGGCCAGCATGGACTGATTGCCGCGCAGATCCTGCTGACGCTCGACGATCTCGAGGACCGCCGCCGCTACCTCAACGCCACCGCCACGCTCGGGCGGCTGCTGTCCGCCGGTGCTGTGCCGGTGATCAACGAGAACGATTCGGTCGCAACCAACGAAATCCGCTTCGGCGACAATGACCGCCTCGCCGCGCGGGTAGCCCAGGCGGCCGAAGCGAAGGGCGTGCTCCTGCTCTCCGACATCGACGGTCTCTACGACCGCGACCCGCGCGCACCCGGCGCACAGCGCGTCCCGCTGGTGCGCGGGGTGACTGCGGAAATCCACGCGATGGCGACTGGTGGCTCGTCGTCGGGGCTCGGCTCGGGGGGCATGACAAGCAAGCTCCAGGCCGCCGAGATCGCCGAACTGGCGGGTATTGCCCTCGGCATCGTCGACGGACGGCCCGAAAGCCCGATCGGCCACGCGCTGGGCGAGGGCAGCGGAACGCTGTTCCTCTCGCGCGGCAAGCGCCGGGCGCGCAAGGCGTGGCTCGGCGGGCGGATGCGCGTGAAGGGTTCGGTGCATGTCGACGCGGGCGCCGCGAAGGCATTGGCGCGCGGATCGAGCCTGCTCGCTGCTGGTGTGACAGCAGTGGACGGCGCGTTCGAGCGCGGCGACGTGATCGCGGTGATCGGCCCGGCGGGCGCGGTACTCGGACGCGGGCTTTCGGAATACGATTCGGCCGATTGTGCGCTGCTGCTCGGTCACAGCTCGCACAAGCATGCCGGCATCCTCGGTTACGCACCGCGCAGCGCGATCATCCACCGCGACCAGATGGTGATGCTCTGATGGCAGCGGACCTGCTGGCGGTGACCGGCGCGACGGGCTTCGTCGGGCAAGCGGTATTGGACCTCGCGGCGCGAGGAGGCATCGAAGTGCGCGCGCTCACCCGCCGGCCGCAGGAGCCGCGCACGGGCGTGGAATGGGTCTCGGGCGACCTTGGCGATACGCGCGCGCTGGCCGAACTCGCGCGCGGGGCGAGCGCGGTGATCCACATCGCCGGGGTGGTCAACGCGCCCGACCTCGCCGGGTTCGAGGCGGGCAATGTCGCGGGTACGCTCAACGTTGTCGACGCCGCGCGGCTGGCGGGCGTGCCGCGCTTCGTCCACGTCTCCTCGCTCTCGGCGCGCGAGCCGCAGCTGTCGGATTATGGCGCGTCGAAACTGCGCGGCGAAAGGCTGGTCGCGGCCAGCGGGCTCGACTGGACCGTGGTGCGCCCGCCGGCGGTCTATGGTCCGCGCGACACCGAGATGTTCGAGCTGTTCAAGCTCGCGAGGCGCGGAATCGTGCCGCTGCCGCCGACGGGCCATCTCTCGATCATCCACGTGGGCGACCTTGCGCGGCTGCTGCTCGCGCTGGTGCCGTCTTCCGAAGCGGTGACGCGCCAGAGTTTCGAGCCCGACGACGGGCGCGAGGGCGGCTGGACGCATGTCGATCTTGCGAAGGCGATAGGTCGCGCGGTGGGCAAACGCGTGACCGCGCTGCCGCTGAAGCCCGGCGTGCTGCGCCTCGGCGCAAGGCTCGACGCCATGGTGCGCGGCAAGGGCGCCAAGCTGACGCAGGACCGCGTCGGCTACATGTGCCATCCCGACTGGCGGATCAGCGAAGGCGCGCGGCCCCCGGCGGGCCTGTGGCTACCCAGGGTCGAGACCGGTATGGGCCTCCACGCCACGGCGGCATGGTATCGCGAAGAGGGCTGGCTCTAGGCGTCAGCGCTCGCTGACGCGGTGCGCTTCGCGAACCACGGGCCGATCCGCGCGATGGCCTCCTCGACCAGCGGGGTCGAGACCGCGAAGCTGAAGCGGATGAAGCGGTGACCCTCGACCGGGTCGAAATCGATTCCCGGCGCGGTGGCGACCCCGGTCTCGCGCAGCAGGTCCTCGCACAGCTTCAGGCTGTCATGGGTCAGGTGGCCGACGTCGGCATAGATGTAGAACGCCCCATCGGGCGGGGCGATACGCTTGAGCCCCATCGCCGGCAGCGCCTCGAGCAGCAATTCGCGGTTGCGCGTGTAGGTGCGGACATGGCCGTCGAGTTCCTCGGCACAGTCGAACGCGACCAGCCCGGCATGCTGGGCGAGCGATGGCGGGGTCAGGAACAGGCTGCCCATCCGCGCCCGCGCCGCTTCGATCAGCAAGGGCGGCACGACCAGCCAGCCCAGCCGCCAACCCGCCATCGAATAGTACTTCGAGAAGCTGTTCACGATCACCGCGTCGTCCATGTGCTGCAGCATAGACTGCGCGGGCTCGCCGTAGCTGAGCCCGTGGTAGATCTCGTCGGAGACCATCGCGGTGCCCTTGCGGCGGCAGACTTCCGCGATCGCGGCCAGTTCCTGCGGCGCGATGATCGTGCCGGTGGGATTGGCGGGGCTCGCAAGGATTACGCCGTCGGGCGCGGGATCGAGCGCGTCGAGCGCGGCGGCGGTGAGCTGGAAGCGTTCGGCCTCGCCGCACTCGATCTCGACCGGCTCGATGTACATCGCGCTCATCGTGTTGCGGTAGGCGACATATCCGGGCCGGGCGAGCGCCACGCGCGCGCCCGGCGCGAACAGGCACGACAGTGCGAGCACAAAGGCGGGCGAGGCGCCGCAGGTCAGCAGCACCTGCTCGGGACCGACCTCGACCCCGTAGGCGTCGCGATAATGCCGCGCGATGCGCTTCTTGAGCGCCATGCTCTCCCAATAGCCCATCGCGTCGCTGTCGAGCACCGCATGCGCCCTGGCGATGGCGCCGGCGGGTGCGCCGGTCGACGGCTGGCCGAACTCCATGTGGATGACCGGCCTGCCCGCCGAGGACATCTCGTGCGCGAGCCGGCTGATGGCGATGGCGTGGAAGGGTTCGACGTAAGCGATCATCGCGCCGGGGTAGGCGCAACGAGAGGGCGCGGCAATGCCCTTGCGGCGGTGATCAGAAGACCGGTTCGTAACCCGGTGGCAGTTCGCCATCGTCCTTGCCGGCCGGC
The DNA here is from genome assembly GCA_021782155.1 of Pseudomonadota bacterium. Taxonomy (GTDB): domain Bacteria; phylum Pseudomonadota; class Alphaproteobacteria; order Sphingomonadales; family Sphingomonadaceae; genus Novosphingobium. Next base: position 6,107 of record JAJXVK010000055.1, on the reverse strand, counting down.
TGGTGGATGCCGCATTCGGTCTTGTCCCAGCCCTTCCACCGGCCCGAACGCGGGTCTTCGCCCGGAGTGACCTTGTGCGTGCAGGGCGAGCAGCCGATCGAGGGATAGCCCATGCCGACCAGCGGATGCGCGGGCAGGCCGCGCGCGTTGAAGTAGGTGGAAAGATCGTCTGCCGACCAACTGGCCAGTGGATTGATCTTGAGCCGCCCCTGCGCGTCGGACCGGTCGAGTTCAAAGCGCGGCAGGTTGCGGCGCGTCTGAGACTGGAAGCCCTTGCGGCCGGTGACCGAGGCGTCAAAGCCGGCGAGCGCGCGCGCCAGCGGCTCGACCTTGCGGATCTCGCAGCACCCGTCCGGGTCCCACGACCAGCGCAGGCCCGTGCCGTCGCGCTCGGCGATGCGCGCGGGATCGGGCTCTATCACCAAGAGATTGGTCAGGCCGAGGTGCGCGACCAGTTCGTCGCGGTAGGCCAGCGTTTCCTCGAAGTGCTTGTGCGTTTCGAGGAACAGCACCGGAACCGCCGGGTCGGCCTGCGCGATCAGGTGGAGCAGGACCGCGCTCTCCGCGCCGAAGCTGGAAACGACGGCAAGCTCGCCGGCGAGGCGTTCACCCAGCACGACCCGCAGCATCTCGGCGGCGCTGGTGTCGCCGAAGCGCTCGTTGAGCCGGGCCGCGTCCGCCGCGGTGAAGCGCGGCCCCAGGTCGAGCCTGTCGATCCTGCGGGCCGCTGCGCCGCTCTCAGCCATGGCGCAGCGCCCAGACCGGCACGCGGCCGTCGGCGGCGGGCTGATAGACGTGCGGATAACGGGCAAGCGCCGCTTCGACCTCGGCCGGGTTGAGCGGGACATCGGGCGCGAAACTGTCGAAGCCGCAGCGTTGCATGAACCAGACCAGGTCGACCAGCACATCTCCGGTGGCGCGGACTTCGCCGCGGTAACCCGCTTCGCGCAGCATCCGCGCGCTGGAAAAGCCACGCCCGTCGCGAAAGCGGGGAAAGTCGATTTCGACCAGTTGCAACCTGTCCAGCACCGGGAACAGGCGTTCGACGTCGTCACCGGCCTCGATTCGCACTGCGCCGCCGTCGCTATCGTCGAGGAAGGAATCGAGCGATACCGGCTCGGCTTCGCTGGCCGGCCCGTCGCGCAACCGCAGCACTTCAACCATAAATCGCTTCCTTGAACGGTTCCATTCCGATGCGGCGATAGGTGTCGATGAACCGTTCACCGTCCTCGCGCTGCCGGAGGTAGAGTTCGGTTGCCTTTTCCACTGCATCGACGATGCCGTCCTCGTCGAAACCGGGGCCGGCGATGCGTGCCTGGCTCGTCTCCGCATCGCCCGATCCGCCCAGCAACAGCTGGTAATTCTCAATGCCCTTGCGGTCGACGCCGAGGATGCCGATGTTGCCCGCGTGGTGGTGGCCGCAGGCATTGATGCAGCCGGAAATCTTGATCTTCAGCTCGCCGATCCGGGCCTGCCGTTCAGCATCGGCGAAACGCGCGGCAATCTTCTGCGCAACCGGAATCGAGCGGGCATTGGCCAGGCTGCAGTAATCGAGCCCCGGACAGGCGATCAGATCGGTCGCAAGATCGAGATTGGCATCGGCCAGCCCGCAATCGCGCAAGGCCCGCCAGATCGCCGGAAGATCGGCCTTGCGGACATGCGGCAGCACCAGATTCTGCGAGTGCGTCGCGCGCAATTCGTCGAAACTGTAACGCTCGGCCAGATCGGCCACGACATCCATTTGTTCGGCGCTGATATCACCGGGAATGCCGCCGACGGGCTTGAGGCTGATATTGGCGATGGCATAACCCGGCGCCTTGTGCGCCACCACCTGCCGCTCTGCCCAGGCCGCGAATTCGGGATCGGCAAGGTCGATATCGTCGTTCAGTCCCTGCTCGAACGGCGGCGGCGCGAAGAATTCGGCGATCCGGTCATATTCGGCCTGCGGGAAATTGGCGCCTCGCGCCAGGAACCCGGCGTGTTCGGCCTCGACCTGGCGGGCGAATTCCTTTTCCCCCAGTTCGTGGACGAGGATCTTCATCCGCTGCTTGTGGATGTTGTCGCGCCTTGCATGGCGGTTCCACACCCGCAGCACCGCCTGCAGATAGGCGAAGATTTCGTTCGTCGGCAGGAATTCGCGGATGCGGAATGCGATGAAGGGCGTTCGGCCCATGCCACCCCCGGCAAACACCTCGAACCCGGTTTCGCCCGCATCGTTGCGCACGATCCGCAACGCGAAATCGTGCCAGCGCAGCGCCGCGCGGTCGGCTTTGCTGGCAATCACCGCAATCTTGAACTTGCGCGGGAGATAGCTGAATTCGGGCATGAAGCTGGTCATCTGCCGGATCAGTTCGCACCACGGGCGCGGGTCCATGATCTCGTCGGCGGCTGCGCCGGCAAATTGATCGGCCGAGATGTTGCGGATCGATTCGCCGCTGGTCTGGATGTCGTGCATCTCGACCTTCGCAAGGTCGCCGAGGATATCGGGTGCGTCTTCCAGCCTGATCCAGTTGTACTGGATGTTCTGCCGCGTGGTGAAATGGCCATAGCCGCGGTCGTAGGTGCGCGCGATTTGGGCCAGCTTGCGCATCTGGCGGGAATTGAGCGTGCCATAGGGGATGGCGACGCGCAGCATATAGGCGTGGAGCTGGAGGTAGAGCCCGTTCTTGAGCCGCAGCGGCTTGAACTGGTCGTCGGTCATCCGCCCGGCGAGGCGGCGGCTTACCTGATCGCGAAATTCGGCGACGCGAGCATCGACCATGGCCTGGTCGTATTGGTCGTAGCGGTACATCAGATCACCCAGTTGCCGACGGCAGGGTCGGCGGGCTTGAGGGTCAGGTCGGGGCGCACGGTGGGGCCGAGCGCGCGGATGCGGTCCTTGATATGCGCGGGACGCACGCCGTCTTCATCGCGGGTCGCCTCGACCGCATGGGCGCCGTTCACGCGCTGCGCGCCTTCCTCGCGCTGGATGACCGCTTCGGCGTGCTCGCCCACGTCGATGGAGTCCTCGACATGGAGCGACCAGTCGTAGCCAGTCCACCACACCACCGCGCCCGAGCGCAGGTTGTTTCCGGTAATGATCTTCACTGGGCCTGCTCCGCCATTCACAGCCGAAATTCGCAGCGCAAATGGACCTGGCTGGCGGGCGCCGCCAGCGAGAATGGTTTGGGGCAAGGGTAGGTAAGCTTTATTCGGCCTGGCTGGAGCGCTGGCCGATCGCCTCGATCAGCGCCCGGAACTGCTCGTTATCGCGCAGGTTGAGGTCGCGTTGCGGGAAGGGAAGCTCGATCTCGTGCTCGGCGAACAGCTTCCACAACCGCTTGAGCACGTCGGAGCGCACGTTGCCGAGGCCTTCCTCGGGATCGTTGATCCAGCAGTGGATCACGAAATTGACCGAGCTGTCGCCGTATTTGTGCATCCACACCGTCGGGCTCGGCACCTTGAGCACGCGCTTGGATTCCCTCGCCGCCTTGAGCATCAGGCTTTCCGCAAGGTCCATGTCGGCGGAATAGGCGACCCCGACGGGAATCTGGAAGCGCACGTTCTTCGACGAATACGACCAGTTCTCGACCTGGTTGGTCATCAGGTTTTCGTTCGGGATGAGGTACTCGCGCTGGTCGCGCGTGGTGACCGAGACTGCGCGGATGCCGATCTTCTTGACCTGGCCGAACGTGCCATTGACGTCGCCGCCGATGGCGATGACGTCGCCAGGCTTGATCGAGCGGTCCATCAGCAGGATTATGCCCGCGATCAGATTGCCGAAGGTCTTCTGCAGGCCGAAGCCGACCGCAAGGCCAAACGCGCCCGAGAACACCGTCAGCGCGGTGAGGTCGATGCCGAGGATGTCGATCCCGACAAGGAAGGCGACGACCCAGACACCGATCGAGACCAGCTTCTCGCCCAGAACCTGCTGGCCCGGATCGAGCTGGGTGATCTTGCCGAACACGCGGGTGGCGATCTTGCTGCCGAGCTGGGCGGCAAGAAGTACGCCGCCCACCACCACGATCACCACGATCGCACCCCACACCGATACGCGGGTGTGGCCAACGTCGAAGCCGATCCTGTCGAGCGTGTCGATCACGTGGGTGACCGGGCTGGCGGGGCCGAACAATTGCGCAGCCACCGGGGCGTGGATGTCGAGCTGGACGGCCATCAGCCGTTCCGCCACGCGGCCAGGCCACGCTCCAGATCCGCGATCAGGTCGTCGGGGTCCTCGAGCGCGACATAGAGCCGGATGCCAAAGCGGTCGTCCGGGTCGGTGCCCGCCGGCGGCCAGGTCGTGGCGCTGCGCACCGGAGCGGGGTTGAGCGGGGTGACGAGGCTTTCGAAACCGCCCCAGCTGTACCCGATGCCGAACAGTTCCAGCGCGTCGATCATGCGATCGCGCGCTTCGGTCGATCCGCCCCTGAACACCACGCTGAACAGACCGCAGCCGCCATTGAAGTCGCGCTTCCACAGTTCGTGGCCGGGCGAGCCGGGCAGCATCGGGCAGAGAACGCGCGCCACTTCGGCGCGGCCCGCGAGCCACGCGGCGACCTTCAGCGCATTGGCGGTCTGGCGCTCGAGCCGCACGTCCATCGTGCGCAGTCCGCGCAGCGCCAGCGCGGCGTCGTCGGGTGAAACGACATAGCCCAGCGCCTGCGAGGTCTTGCGCAGCTTGCCGTACCACTGCTCGCCCGCCGCGGCGCTGCCCATCATCAGGTCCGAATGGCCGCCGACGTGCTTGGTCAGCGCCAGCAGCGTGATGTCGACCCCGTGCGTCAGCGCGGCAAATCCGGTCGGCCCGGCCCAAGTGTTGTCGAGCACGGTGGTCACTCCCCGCTTGCGCGCGATCGCGGCGAGGGCGGGCACGTCCTGCACTTCCATCGTCAGGCTACCCGGCGATTCGAGCAGCGCGCACCGCGTGCGCTCGCAGATCGCAGCCGCGAAGCCCGCCGTGTCCATCGGATCGAACCAGCGCGTCTCTATGCCGAAGTCCCTTAGCAACCCATGCGCCATCATGCGGCTGGGCTCATAGGCGTTGTCGGTCATCAGCAGCACGTCGCCGGGCCGCAGCACCGTCATCAGCGCGCCCGCGATCGCGGCGACGCCGGTGGGATAGAGAATCGTGCCGAACGCGCCCGGCTCGATCCGGGTCAGCGCTTCGGCCAGCGCCCACTGCGTCGGCCCGCCACGCGCGCCATAGTGGAAGTGGCCGTCAGCATTGATCCGGTTGCCGGCATTCAGCGCCGCCGAATCGGGATGAAGGTGTGTGCTCGCCCGCCAGACCGGGGGGTTGACCACCGCTTCGGGATAACCGGGCGTTCCGGTCCATTCGGGGCGGCGGCCCGCCGAAACGAGCCGCGTGGCGCCCTTGAGGTCCCTGTCGCTACCGCCCGTCATCGTCTCACGCGGCGGGGCCGGCCTCCTTGGGCGTATCGGCATCGGCGCCCCATTCGGACCAGCTGCCGTCGTAGAGCGCGACGTCGGACTTGCCGATGAGGTGCGCGGCGAAGATCAGCACATTGGCGGTCATGCCCGAGCCGCAGCTCGAGATGAGCGGCTTCGAAAGGTCGATTCCGGCCTTCTCGAAGGCCTGCCTGATCTCTGCCGGCGACTTCCAGGTGCCGTCGGTATTGTAAAGCGCGGTGTAGGGCAGGTTGCGCGAGCCGGGGATGTGCGCTTCCTCGAAGCGCGGTGCGCCGCGCGCGTCCATCACCTGTTCGTCCTTGCTGTGCAGGTTCTTGAGCACGTCGGCCTTGGTGCGCACGTTCTTGTCGTCCTGCCACACGGTGAAGTGGCGGTGGCGCAGCGATTCCTTGCCCTGCGCGCAGGGGCGGCATTCCTGCTTCCACTTGGCGATGCCGCCGTCGAGGATCGCCACGTCGTGGGCGCCGAACATGCGCAGCATGAACCATGCGCGGGTCGCGCTCTTGATCGGGCTGTCGTCGTAAAGGACGATGCGGCTGCCGTCGCCGAGGCCGAGGCTCTGCATGCGGCTGGCGAACTTTTCCGCCGGCGGAAGCGTGTTCGAGACCGGCGAGTTGGCGTCCTTCAGGTTGGCGAGGTCCATGAACACCGCGCCGGGAATATGGCACGCCTCGTATTCCTGGGCCGCGTCGCGCTGG
>JAJXVK010000054.1 GCA_021782155.1 Pseudomonadota bacterium | reverse complement strand
GCGCGCCCTTGCTCACAGGATCATCACCCGAGATTATCATAGTAGCAGCGCACTCCCGCCCGATCAGGGCGCGAAGACTCGGCGCTGCGCTTCAGGCACGCAAGGTGGGGTCGCGGCCCCGCTTACTTTCATCCTGGCGCATGCCGGTCCCCATCGCGAAGGAGCAGATGGCGGCAATCCTTGTGGGCAGGGCCTCGATCACCGCGGCGTCATGCAAGCCAGCCGAGCGGATCATGCGCACGGGCGATGCCCGCCGCCAAGCCGAAAGCAACCATGCAAAACGCGAGCGAAGCGAGCCTTCGCGATTTGCGGGGCCCGGGGCTCAACCCGTGCCACGCGCCGGCGAAGTATATGGCGACGAAGACGAGCTTCACCGTCAGCCAGTGGTTCGCAAACATCCCGGAAGGAAGGATCGTCAACAGCATGGCCGCCGCGGTCAGCACGGTGCCGTCGATCGCCCAGCCGAGCAGGCGCGCGGCGATGTGGCGCGGCCAGTCCATCCCTGCGAGCACACCGAGACCGCGCAGCGCCGTCCACCCGCCGCTCAGCGTGATCGCGGCGATGTGGACGGCGAGGATCTGGGGATAGAACTCGATCATCGTTCGCAGCCGGAACCGGCGCGGAGGTGATCCCCGCGCCGGTCCGTCACGCTCATTCGGCGGGCTGCAGTCGCACCGGGTCTGCCTCTTCGGTCTCGCGCCGCGGCCAGATCCACTGGTTCGCCACGAAGCCGGCGAGGAGCAGCGCGCCCGCGGCGAAGGTGAGGTCGCCAGGCATGCGCATCCACACCAACAGGTGGATCAGCGGCTGATCCATGAAGTCGGCCGAGCGGGCAAAGGCATAGCCGTGCTCTAGCACGGCCTGCAATTGCAGCACGCCCATCGGCAGCAGGGTGAGCAGCGCCATCAGCGCAAGGCCGATGTTGAAGCACCAGAAACTGCCACGCAGCCAGCCCTCGTTCCACTCCGTATCGGGACGCAGCCCGCGCAGGCAGAACAGCATCAGCCCGATGCCGAGCATGCCATAGACGCCGAACAGCGCGGTATGGCCGTGGAGCGGGGTGAGATTGAGGCCCTGCACGTAATAGAGCGCGATCGGGGTGTTGATGAGGAAGCCGAACAGCCCCGCTCCGACCAGGTTCCAGAAGCTCACGCCCAGGAAGAACATGATCGGCCACTTGTAGCGCGCCATCCACGGCGTCGCGCGGCTGTGCTGCCAGGTTTCCATCGCCTCCATCCCGATCAGCGCCAGCGGCACCACCTCGAGCGCGGAGAAGCTCGCCCCCAGCGCCACGCCGGCCATCGTCGTGCCGACGAAGTAGAGGTGATGGAACATGCCCAGCACCCCGCCCGACAGGAACACGATGGTCGCGAACAGCACGTTCACCGTGGCGGTCCGCCCGCGCACCAGCCCGAGCTTGACGAACAGGAAGCTGATCACCGCGACCGCGAAGACCTCGAAGAAGCCCTCGACCCACAGGTGGACGACCCACCAGCGCCAGTACTCGACGTCTGACATGTGGCTGTGCTCGCCGTACATCAGCCCCGCGCCGTAGAACAGGCCGATGGCGATGGTCGACAGGAACATCAGCCCGACGATCGAGCTCATCTCGTCCTTGCGGCGGATCGCCGGCCACAGCGCGCGGCCGACGAGCCCGAGCCAGACCAGCAGTCCGATGAACAGGAACACCTGCCAGAAGCGGCCGATGTCGACGTACTCCCAGCCCTGGTGCCCGAACCAGAAGCTGGTCGTCAGCCCCATGTCCTGCATCACCGAGAACCATTGCCCGGCGAAGGCGCCAACCACGATCACCAGCAGGCAGACGAACAGGAAGTTCACGCCCAATCGCTGGAATGGCGGCTCGTAGCCGGAAATCGCCGGTGCGATGTAGAGCCCGGTGCCGAGCCATGCGGTCGCAATCCACAGCACCGCGAGCTGCGTGTGCCAGCTTCGCGTCAACGCATAGGGCAGATACTGCGCGAGGTTGAGGCCATAGACCTCCTGCCCCTCGACCTGGAAGTGCGCGGTGGTCGCGCCAAGCAGGATCTGGACGAGCATCAGGGCGATCACGATCCAGAAATACTTGGCCGATGCCTTCATCGAAGGCGTGAGGACGAGCCCGCGCAGCGGATCGGTGGCGGGCGGCGTCAGCGGCTCTTCCTTGCCGTGCCAACCGGCATAGTGCCAGCCGAGCAGAGCGATGCCCGCGATCATGAACAGGATCGAGAACAGCGACCACATGAACGCGCCGGGCGTCGGCACGTTGCCGATCAGCGGTTCGTAAGGCCAGTTGTTGGTATAGGTGACGTCGCTGCCCGGCCGGTCGGTGCTCGCCGACCACGCGGTCCAGAAGAAGAACGCGGTCAGTTCGTGACGGCGCTGCGCATCGGGCAGCGTGTTTTCCTTCATCGCGTAGGCGACGCGCAGGCCATGCGTTGCCGGATCTGCGGAAAACAGGCTTTCATAGTGCTGCGCGACCTTACCGATCGCGGCGGCGCGGTTATCGCTGATGGTCAGCGTGCCGGTGGCCGGATCATAGCCGTTGCCGCGGAAGGCCGGGCGCAGCCGCGCCAGAATCGCGGCCTTGCTCTCGTCGGAGAGCGACGCGAAGTCCTTCGCTCCCTGGGCCTGCGCCGCAGCATCGAGCCGCGCGGTGACTTCGCGGTGGAGCCAGTCGGCGGACCAGTCGGGTGCGACCAGCGCGCCGTGGCCCCACACGGTGCCCAGTTCCTGGCCGCCCATCGACTGCCAGACTTCCTGTCCGGTCTGGATGTCCGCGCCGGTGAAGACCGTCTGCCCGCTCTGCGTGACCACGCGTTCGGGTATCGGCGGTGCCGTGCGCATCAGGTCCGCCCCGAGCCACAGCATGACGGCAAAGCCGGCGAAGACGACCGCCGCCAGCCCTATCCACAATCGCTTGGTAGTCGACATCGCAAGGATCCCCCTCTTGCTAGTAAAGTCCATGACTGCCCGCCGCGGCCCCTCCGGCCGCGATCAGGCTGAGAAGCAGAAGCACGCGGTGCATGGTGCGCAGCCGCGCAAAGTCGCGTTCGGGCGACGGAGAGGCCGCCATGCGCCGGTGCAGCACGAGCGGTTCCAGCACGAACAGCATCAAGGCGAACACCGCCCAGACGACGATCATCGCGTGCATCCACCAGAAGCGCGCATCGGCGAAGCGGCTCCACAGGTCCGCCCGCCAGCACATCCATAGTCCGCTGGCGCCGGCGAGAAGCACCCAGATGCGCGCCTGCGGAGCGAAGCGCCCTTCGATGCGGTGAAACACGCGCATCCGTTCGCCCGGCGACGTGGACGCAAGCGACGGGATCACCACCAGCGTGACGAAGCCGACCCCGCCGATCCACAGGATCACGGCCAGCACATGGAGCGCGTGGGCGATCGCATAGTCAGGCATCGCGCGCGCCTTCGGGCGGTTCGTGATAGAACTCGACCTGCATGCGCATCGGACCGTCGGTCTCGACGTGGTGATGCGCTTGCGGGGGTATCGGCGCAGGCTTGCCGGGCGTGACCTCGATCGATTTGGCGGGATCGTGGAAGACCAGCCGGACCCGGCCTTCGAGAACCTGCAACAAGCCCCAGACGCCCGCCTTGGTGCTGTGCGTGTTGCGGATCGCCTCGGGCAGGGTGGCCTCATCGAACACCGGCGTCGAACGATAGGGTGCCGGCGCGCTCATGCCGCCGCTCCGGCGGGATCGAGCCGGAAGAACAGCGCGAGCTTGAGGCTTTCGGCGATCGTCCGCGCCTTGCCCTGCATCGCCTGCGCCGCGGGACCTGGCAGCATCTCCCCGGTCACTTCGGCCCACAGTTCGAGCCAGCGGTCGAACATCTCGGGCGTGATCGCCGCCCGGTGCTTGACGTGTGCGGCCATCGGATTGCCCTTGTAGCGCCCGCTGGTGAGCATGACCGACGACCAGAACGCCACCAGCCGGTCGAGGTGATGCGGCCAGTCGGCGATCGCGGCGTTGAACAGCGGCCCGATCCGATCGTCGGCGCGCACGCGGGCGTAGAACGCGGGGATGACGCGTTCGAGGTCGGCCTCGTCGAGAATCGTGGTGGCGGCAGCAGCAGTCATGCCCGACTCCATAATCATGTATCTTCAAATCATGTATTATGGATTTGACATTACGGCAAGCGCCAATATTCTTGTCCCAAGTGCCCATGAGAAGCCTCGATGCGACTGACCCGCTACACCGACTATGCCCTGCGCGTGCTGCTCCACCTGGCCGTGAATCCGGGCCGGCCGGTCCCGATCTCGGCCATTGCAGGGGCCTATGGGGTTTCGCAGAACCATCTCGTGAAGGTGGTGCATGACATGGTGCGTTCGGGGCTCCTCGCGAGCACCCGTGGCCGCAGCGGCGGGGTCGCGCTGGCGCGGCCCGCCGAAGAGATCCGCCTCGGGCAAGTGGTGCTCGACAGCGAGCCCGACATGCAACTCGTCGACTGCGACGCATGCGCGATTGCCCCGGTCTGTGGCCTCCCGCCGCCTCTCCAGGAAGCGACCCGCGCCTTCATCGAAGTGCTCGACCGCTATACGGTAGCCGACCTCGTCGCCTCGTCGCCGGGCCTCGACAAGGCGCTGGCGCTGCGATGACCGGCGGCCATCGCTTCCACCTGATCGAAGGAACAAGACCATGAGCAAGCGTGGCGATTGGCGCGACCGCGCAAGAGGCTTTTGCGAACGCTTCGGCGGGCAGGTTCCGTTGCTGCTCGCCCCGATGGCCGGAGCCTGTCCCCCGGCACTGTCGGCAGCGGTCATGCGGGCCGGAGGCTGGGGTGCGGCCGGCGCGCTGCTGATGCCGCCGGAAGAAATGGCCCGGTGGTGCGCCGCCGTGCGCGAGGCAAGCGACGGGCCGTTCCAGCTCAACTTGTGGATTCCCGAGCCGGAAGTCCGCGCCAATGCCGGCGAGATCGCCGCGCAGATTGCCTTCCTCAGCCACTGGACCGGCGAGGTCGGCGACCCCGCGCCGGTCGGCGGACCGGATTTCGCGAGCCAATGCGACGCCCTGATCGAAGCGCGGCCCGCTGCCATTTCCTCGATGATGGGGGTCTATCCGCCCGCATTCGTCGAGCGGATGAAGGCGAACGGCATCGCGTGGTTCGCGACCGCCACGACGCTCGACGAGGCCAGGATCGCGGCCGATGCCGGGGCGGACGTCATCGTCGCGCAGGGCGCGGAGGCCGGCGGGCATCGCGGATCGTTCGATCCGGCGGCTTCCGAGCGCGATCAGTGCGGCCTGTTCGCGCTGCTGCCCGCCATCGTCGACGCCGTCGATGTGCCGGTCGTCGCGACGGGCGGCATCGCCGATGCGCGTGGCGCGGCGGCCGCGTTCATGCTCGGCGCGTCTGCCGTCCAGATCGGGACCGGCTTCCTGCGCGCGGATGAGAGCGATGCGGCGAGCGCGTGGAAGGACGCCCTGAGCGCGGCCCAGCCCGGCGACACGATGCTGACGCGCGCCTACACGGGCCGCTGCGGCCGGGCGCTGGCGACGCAGTACGCCATTGCCGCCGCGTCACCCGATGCGCCGCCACCCGCGCCGCATCCAATCCAGCGTGGTCTCACCAAGCCGATGACGCGCAATGCCAAGGCCTCGAACGACATCTCGCGGATGCAGGCCTGGGCGGGCCAGTCGGCCCGGCTTGCGCGGTCCGGCGACGCCGCCGGGGTCGCGCGTGCGATCTGGCAGGAGACGCTTGAACTGATCGGGTGATCTGGTTCAGAGCATTTCCTCGAGCACTGCCGGGCTTGAGGCGGCCTCGACCGGACCAGCCGGAGACGCGGCCCGCTTCACGCCCGGCCACCGGTCGCCGCGCTGGTCGCGCGCAGCGATGCCTTGCGGGGCCAGGGGTGGCCGGTCAGCTTGTTGGTCAATCAGCCCGCAACGACACGCGCCCGGACCTTGGCGACGATGCACAGCCAGTGCGCCATGCCCCGCGGATCATGCCCCGTCGCGCGCGGGCCGCCCGGCGGGCCTTGCCGGGGAGTCGAGAAAGCCTCTGATCGCACTGACGCTCTGGTCTGCATGGGTCACAAGAAACAGGTGCCCTCCACCCTCCATCACCATCAGCTCGCTATGGGGAATCAGCCGGTTCATGATCCGGCCGTTTACGACCGGCACGACCTGGTCGTCTTCGCCCATCATGATCATTGTCGGCTTGCTCAGGAATGGCAGCGCGGGAAGGCTTGTCCACCCTGCCATCGCCAGCAGCTGGTAGAGATACCCGCGCGTAGTCGGAGGGCGCAGGCGCGAAATGTGGCCGTCCTTGGCGTTGTCTGCCTGGTTGCCGCCGTAGAGGGCTTGGAAATGGCGCTCCATGAAGGCCGCGTCGATATACCGGCGAGGGTTGACCATCTTTGTCAGCGCAGCCGGGCTGCCAGGCACCATCAGCATGCCCGGGCTTGTCGCGCAGAGGACAAGGCGTCGAACGAGCCCGCCATGCTGCAGGGCGAAGTGCTGCGCCATGCCGCCGCCCCAGCTCACCCCCATGACATCGACATGGTCGATGCCCAAGCGCCGGAGCAGACGCGACGCTGTCCAGCTCATCGTGAAGGGATTGTAGGGTACGACCGGATCTGGCGATCCGCCGGCGCCGGGCATGTCGAAGATGATCATCGCGCGATCATCGAGCGCATCGGCAAGCGGAGCGACGGCTTCGATGTTGGCCCCGATCCCGTTGAAGAACAGGATCGGGGGATGGTCGCCCGGCGCATCGAGGCGCCAGCGCGCTACGCGCAGGGTCCGGCCTGCGACCTTTTCGAGGGAAACTTCGGCATTGTCCATTGCATGGCTCAAGGGCATGTCCACTTCTTGGTTGTACAGGGGCAGCGCAGCGCGCTCTAGCGCTCTTCCACCACGTAAAGGCCAGGCGCCGGCTCCATCGGCGCGAAATCCTTCGAACCGAGCGATCGGGGCGCCGGCTTCATCGCGCCGGAGCGGGCCTTGAGCCACTCGATCCAGTGCGGCCACCAGCTTCCGCCTGTTTCCTCCGTCGCGGCAAGCCATTCGTCGACGTCGGCTGGCGGGCGACCGCCGCCGGAGGCGATGCGGTACCTTGCCTTGGGGTTGCCGGGCGGATTGAGGATAGCCTGCATGTGGCCGGACTGGCTGAGCACGAACGTGATGTCCTTCGATCCGAACAGCTGAGTGGAGCGATAGCAGGCCCGCCAGGGCGTGATATGATCCGTGACGCCACCGAGGATGTAGAGGTCGGATGTCACCTTTGTCAGGTCGATGGCATGACCGGCCATCTCGACTTCGCCACAGCGCGTGAATGCCAGCGTTTCGGCGATCGTCAGGAAATCGCCCATCAGGCTTGCCGACAGGTTGGTTGCGTCCGCGTTCCAGAACAGCACGTCGAACGCGGGCGGATCCTCGCCCAGCAGGTAGTTGTTGATGACGTAGTTCCACACCAGGTCGTTGGGGCGCAGCCATGCAAAGGCGCGCGACAGGTCGCTTCCCTTGATGATTCCCGCCTTCTCGGCGCGCTTGCGCGCGAGCTTCATGCCGTTGTCCGATATGAGCGAGCTCGCCTCGATGTCGGTCTTCTGCGGATGCAGTACGCAAACCATCAGTGTCAGGGCGCCGAGAAGCTTGCTTTTACTGGCTGCAAGCTTGCTCGCCAGGACAGATGCCGTCTGGCCGCCCGAGCACGCGGCCGACACGTTGACCGTCTTCGCGCCCGTGATCCGGGCCACGGCCTCCATCGCCTCCTCACACGAAGCGACATAGTCGGCCATGGCCCAGTGCCCCTGGTCCCTGGCCGGGTTGCGCCACGAGACGACGAAGGACTGGATGCCATTGTCGACCTGCCACTTGACCACCGATTTTTCCGGGCTGAGGTCGTTGATGTACATCTTGTTGATCTGCGGCGGGATCGTGAGCTGCGGGATGGCGTGGACCCGATCGGTCGACGGCCTGTAGTGGATCAGCTCGAACATCTCGGTCCGCAACACCACCGAACCCTTGCTGGTGGCTATGTTCTCACCCAGCTTGAATGGACGCTTGTCGACCTGGCTGACCAGGCCGGCGTTGTTGACCATGTCGTCGTAGGCATTCTTCAGCCCCTTGAAGAGGCTCAGCCCACCGCTCTCGATTACGCGCTTTTGCGCGACCGGATTGCCCATCAGGGTATTGGTCGGCGCCAGGCTGTCGATAATGATGTTGGAGATGAAATTCGCACGATTCCGCTCGAGCTCGTCGAGCTGCAACTCGGCCAGCCAGTTCTCCATCCCCTTCTGCACGGCCAGAAAGTATTGCGCGCCCGCCTTGAAGAACGGATTGTACTGCCAGGCCGGATCGTGAAAGCGCTTGTCCCTGGAATCGGGCGCGAGATCCGATTTGCCTGTGATGATCCTGTTCAGGTCACCATTGAATTCCTTGACGTGGCGCATGGTCCGCCGGGGATCCTTGGCGGTCTCGCGCAACAGAAGCGCGACAGCACCGACCAGGTCTTCGCGGGCCAATCCGATGAGCGGGCCCAACGCCGACGTCGACTGTGCGGCTTCTTCTTCGAGCCTGCCGGTTCCTGCCATGGCGTTTCTCTCCCAAGAGCGCGGCGCATTCTGCTGCTCGCGTCTTGGGGACTATTCATACAATTGAGGGCTTTGCAAACAGGCACTGGCGCGCCTCGTTTTCTTCCTCGCCGTGCTCGGGCTCTGTTTGACCGTTCCTTGCACGGCGCTCGTGGGGCGGCCTGCACACGGAGGGCTTTCCCGGGCGCGGGCTGGCATCAGAGCTGGTCAGCGTTTCGCGGTATGCAATGAAAGGCTCGTGTTCCGGCAAGAAGCATCGGCCACTCGTTTGCCAAGGGCGCCGCCGCATGATGGGAGGATACCAGGCAGAAATCCGCATTGCTCGCCAGTGTCGCGGCGCCGTGCACACCCGTTCTCGCAGTCGCTCAGGGCGCGAGGTCAACCCAGCATCATCAGGCTGGCGTTGCCGCCCGCCGCGGTGGTGTTGATCGACGTCGACACTTCCTCCAGCAGCCAGACGCACTGGTAACTGCCGTCCGTGCCCGGCGCATGGACCGAGACGATGGGCCCCGGCAGACCGGCCATCGCCTCGACCGCGGCAGACAGGGTGTTCCGCTCTCCTTCGACCAGCGCCGCCGAAACAACCTTTTGCACCGCCGGCTCGAAGGCCGCGGCGACCCTTGGCGGAAGGCCGGCGGGCAAGGGCATCTGCTCGAGAACGCCGGTGTTTCCCGTCGCAAGAACGGCGGCCATCTGTTCGAACAGGCCCGAGCGCGTTTCCGGCTGCAGCAGGATACTCCCGCGAGGATGGAGCGCATAGAGGTTGCGCTCTCCCACCGGCCCCGGCAACTCGATCTCGGCGCCCAGCGCGGAGGCTTGCCCATAGCGCCGCGCGGTCCGCGCGCTCGCGTGCTCTCCCTGGGCTTCGAGCCAAGCGGCGAACTCCTGCAACGGCGTGTTCGCCGCCGGGACGGGCAGGTCGAGCGCCGGCGGCGTCGCAACGAGGCGGCCGAGATAGAGCGGGCCGCCCGCCTTTGGGCCGGTGCCGGAAAGCCCCCGCCCGCCGAAGGGCTGGACCCCGACGATGGCCCCGATCGTGTTCCGGTTGACATAGAGGTTGCCGGCCTTGATCCGGCTGGTCACCTGCTCGATCGTGCCGTCGAGCCTCGTGTGCAGGCCGAAGGTCAGGCCATATCCGGTGGCATTGATGGCATCGATCATGTCGTCGAGCCGTTCGCGCCTGAACCGCACGACGTGCAGCACCGGGCCGAACACCTCCTGAGTCAGTTGGGCGATACTGTCGATCTCGATGATTGTCGGCGCGATGAACGTGCCGTAACCGGCTTCGACGGGCAGTTCCACTTGCGTGACCGTGGCGCCGCCTTCGCGCATCGCGGCGATGTGCGCGGCGATCTCCGCCTGCGAAGCGGCCGAGATCACCGGGCCGGTGTCGACCCGCAGGGCATCGGTCCTGCCGATCCGCAATTCCCGGAGCGCGCCCTTGAGCATGGCCAGGGTGCGGTCAGCGACCTCCTCCTGGATGCACAGCACCCGCAACGCCGAGCAGCGCTGTCCGGCACTGTCGAAGGCCGAGACGAGAACATCGGCGACGACCTGCTCGGCCAGCGCGGAGGAATCGACGATCATCGCGTTCTGGCCGCCGGTTTCGGCGATCAGGGGAATGGGACGCCCGGCGGGCGACAGGCGACTGGCCAGCTTGCCCTGGATCAGGCGCGCCACCTGGGTCGATCCGGTGAACATCACGCCGCAGCAATCCGGCGAATCGACAAGGGCACTGCCCATCGCCCCGCTGCCCGGCATCAGTTGCAGCGCGTCCTTGGGCACGCCCGCCTCGTGCAGCATCCGGACCGCTTCGGCGGCGATCAGCGGCGTGAAGCCCGCCGGCTTTGCGACCACGGGATTGCCCGCGGCCAGCCCTGCCGCAACCTGACCGGTAAAGATCGCCAGGGGAAAGTTCCAGGGGCTGATGCAGACCATCGGCCCCAGTGGCTCCTGACCGGGGCCGAACGACGCGCGGATCCGCGCCGCGTAATAGCGCAGGAAATCGACCGCCTCGCGCACTTCGGCAATCGCGTTGGGCACCGACTTGCCCGCTTCGCGCACGGCAAGTCCGATCAGGAAGGGGGTGCGCGCCTCAAAGGCCTCGGCCGCCCGCTCGAGTATGGCCGCGCGGTCGGCGACGGGAACCTTGCACCAGCCCGAAGCCGCTGCCCGGGCGACCGCCTCGGGCGCGTCCTCGGGGCCGATTTCAACCACGGTGCCGACCACGTCGCGATGGTCTGCAGGATTGTGGATGGCGCGCGCCGTTCCCCCGCCGAACGTGGGGGCGGCGGACCATTTCACCTCCGCGCTTGCCAGCAGACCCCGCGTCAGTGTGGCAAGCTCCCCTTCGTCGCTGAGATCCAGTCCCGCCGAATTGCGCCGATCGGGATAGAGGTCGCGGGCAAGCGCGATCGCGTCATGGTGCGAGCCGGGACTGGCCATCGCGGACACCTGTTCGGCCGGATCCGCGATCAGGCTTTCGACCGGAACGGCCGGATCCGCGATCCGGTTCACGAACGACGAATTCGCCCCGTTCTCCAGCAGCCGCCTGACGAGGTACGCCAGCAGCGTCTCGTGCGTGCCCACCGGCGCATAGATACGGCAGGGGCGGTTCAGCCGGGCGGCGCCGACGACCTGCCGGTAGAGCGGCTCGCCCATGCCATGCAGGCACTGGAATTCGTAATCCCCGGCGGCGAAGTCCGGCCCGGCCAGATGATGGATCGTCGCCAGCGTCTGGGCGTTGTGGGTCGCGAACTGCGGGAACACCGCGTCCGGCGCGGCCAACAGCTTGCGCGCGCATGCGATGTAGGCAACGTCGGTGTGGAGCTTGCGCGTGTAGACCGGAAAATCGGGCAGGCCATCGACCTGCGCGCGTTTGATCTCGGCGTCCCAGTACGCCCCCTTGACCAGCCGGACCATCATTCGCCGGCCAGCCCGGCGCGACAGGTCGACGATCCAGTCGATGACCATCGGGCATCGCTTGCCGTAAGCCTGGATCACGAAGCCTAGGCCATTCCAGCCAGCGAGGTCAGGATCGAACGCGAGGCTCTCCAGCAGGTCGAGCGAAAGCTCGAGGCGGTCGGCCTCCTCGGCGTCGATGTTGAGGCCGATGTCATGGTTCTTGCTCAGCAAGGCCAGCTCTTTCACCCGAGGCAGCAGCTCGCTCATGACGCGGTCCGCCTGGGCGCGCGCATAGCGCGGGTGGAGCGCCGACAGCTTGATCGAGATACCCGGCCCCTCGTAGATGCCGCGCCCAGCCGAAGCGGCCCCGATCGCGTGGATGGCCCGCTCGTAATCGGCGAAGTAGCGCTCGGCGTCGGAGGCCGTGGCCGCGGCTTCGCCCAGCATGTCGTAGCTGTAGCGGAACCCCTCCGCTTCCAGCTTCCGGGCCCGTTCCAGCGCTTCGCCGATCGTCTCGCCGGTCACGAACTGCTCGCCCATCATGCGCATGGCCAGATCGACCCCGCGGCGGATCACCGGCTCCCCGGCGCGCGCGACCAGGCGGCCGAGCGCCGCTCCAAGACCGCGATCATCGACACTGCCCACCAGCTTGCCGGTGATCGCGAGCCCCCAGCTCGCCGCGTTGACGAACAGCGAGCGCCCACCGCCAAGGTGCGCGCTCCAGTCTCCATCGGCGATCTTGTCGCGGATCAGGGCGTCGCGGGTGGCGTTGTCGGGAATGCGCAGCAGCGCCTCGGCAAGGCACATCAAGGCCACGCCCTCCTCGCTCGAGAGCGAATACTCCTGCACCAGTCCCTCGACCCCCGAGCCCCGGCGCTGGCTGCGCAGCTCGGTGACGAGCTTGCCCGCGGTGGCGCGGATCGCGGCGCGCAGGTCAGCCGGGAGGGTCGCCGCGGCGATGAGCGGCTGCAGGGCTTCGCGTTCGTCCCGCCGATAGGCAGAGGTGATGGCCTGTCGCAGCGGCGTGGCTGGGCGGATGGACGGAGCGAAATCGGCGAAGGGGGTGGGCATGGCGTCGGTCATGGGGTCAATATACCGCAGGCTGCCTTGCGCATCCGACCATATTTCGGCCCATCATGGTCCATTTGGACTTGTTTTTTCGTCATATCCGATAAAACCTTGCACAACTTCGGGTTGCTTTGGGTAAGATGACCTCACAGCTGATACCGCCCTCGCGGGACGGGCATTTTGACTTCCCTGGCGGCATGACATTGGCATTCCGCGCGCTCTTTCCCGGGAATGTGGTTGGAAAATGGCAAAAAACTCGCACCGCCAGGTCGATCTGGACAATTTCGATCGGAAGATTCTCGATATTCTGCGATGCGACGGCCGGATCTCCGTGACCTCGCTGGCTCAACGCGTCGGCCTTTCGAAGACTCCCTGCCAGGCGCGGCTGAAGCGACTGGTCGAAACCGGGGTCATTCGCGCATTTGCGGCGCTTGTCGACGAAGCCAGGATTGGGCTGGATCACATCGCGTTCACTGAAGTGAAGTTGTCCGATACGCGTGACAAGGCCTTGAAGGAGTTCAATGCCGGCGTGCAGCAAATCCCGGAAATCGAGGAGTGCCATATGATCGCCAGCAGCTTCGACTACCTGCTGAAAGTGCGCACCTCCGACATTCGTCGCTACCGCACCGTGCTCGGCGAGAAGATTTCCAGCCTTCCCCATGTTGCCAGCACGTCGACATTCGTCGCGATGGAAACCGTAAAGGACTAAATTGTCACTGCGACCTGGACATTCGGGCGCGACATGGCCTCACGCGGTATCGAATGTCGGAATCGGACCACTAGGCGGCCACCCGCTCGTGCCCGCGCCGCACCAGTCGCCCGGGCAAGGCGCCGGTGGGCTGCCCGTCACGGTAGGTCACGACGCCGGACACGATCGTCGCGACATAGCCCTCGGCTGCCTGCCGCATGCGCTTGCCGCCGGCGGGCAGGTCATAGGCGACGACCGGCATGTGGAGGTCGAGCGCGTCGAGATCGATCACGTTGAGGTCCGCCTTCATCCCCTCTGCGATCCGCCCGCGATCGGTGAGCCGCACCGCCGCGGCGGGGCGCGAGGTCAGTTCGGCGATCGCCTCGGCGAGCGGAATCCGTTCATCCTCCGCCGCATCGCGCGCCCAGCGCTGGAGGAAGTAGGTCGGAAAGCTCGCGTCGCAGATCAGCCCGTAGTGCGCGCCACCGTCGGCGAGGCCCACCAGCGTATCCGGGTGCCCCAGCATCTCGCGCACCGGGCCGAGGTTGCCTGCGGTGTAGTTGGCGGCCGGCAGGTAGAACATCTGCCTGCCTTCGTCCTTGAGCAGGAGGTCGTAAGCGAATTCGGGCACCGTCTGCCCGGCGGCGCGAGCGCGCTCCTCGATGCGGCTTTCGCGCCGCGGTTCGTAGTCGGGCTTGCCGCCGTCCCACTCGTGCGCCGCGCGGAATGCGTCGATCAGGACGAGCGTGATCCCTTCAGCGTTGATGCTCTGCAGAAGAGAGACAAATGATGTCACCTCACTCGGGTTGAGCCCGGCCATGACCTC
>JAJXVK010000053.1 GCA_021782155.1 Pseudomonadota bacterium | reverse complement strand
CCCGGGCGCATTCGTTTCGAAACTCATTTCGAAATCTGTTTCGTCACCCATCGATCACCTCGCCATCCATGCAGGCGAAACTACCAATCAGCGCGCGCTTGAAAATGTGGGGAATTTCGATCGCTTATACCTCAACCAGCGCCTGACGCTGCGGATCGGTCAGCCGGGAGCGGGGACCAGGCGCCTTGGCATCCACCAGTCCATCGGGGCCGCGGGCATTGAACCGGATCACCCGGCCCCGCACGATCTGGAGCCCAACGCCGCCGATCCGAGCCGCCGCGCTCCGACTACCGCCGTCGTAAATCTCGGCCAAGGCCCACGACCGCCGCGCCTGGGTCGCGCTCTTCTACCAGATTGCGATGAGCTTGAATCATCGCAATCTGGTTAAGCCCGTGCGGCGCTTGAGCATTTCCAGGCTGTGATGCGTCAGCATCTCAGCAGCCTGGTATTCGTCGTCCGCGACAGTCGTCGCAACGCTGCTGCGTCATGATCTTCACGCAAGTCGATCGCTGAACCCATGGCGCTGCACTCCAAGATCGCAGCCGCACGGATTCAGATTTCCGACGCCCTGGGAATCCCCCCGCGAATCAGAAACCGCGCAGGTTGGTATCAGGCGCTCCGAGACCTGCCGTCCCCGCCCCTACCTTGCCGGCACCCGGTCCCTGATCAGGTCGAAGCCCGCCTTGATGTTGGCGAAACGCTCGTCCACCGCCGGTTCGAACTCGGTGTCGGTGAGGATGTAGGGCCAGTCGTTCTCGATTCCCTCGCGCACCAGTTCGCCCACGTAGCGCGGGTCGATGCCGTGGAGAATCGCTTCGCGCGCCACCCTGGCGAACTCGCTCGCGGTGTCGCCCTCGTTCATCTCCTCGGTCTCGCCGAAACGCGCGGGCAGGTGGCGGGCGGAGTTCATGATGTCGGTGCGGATGAAGCCGGGGCACAGCACCGACACGCCGATGCCGCGCTCGGCAAGCGTCGGGCGCAGACCCTCGGACAGCGCGACGACGCCGTACTTGGTGACGTTGTACGATGGGTTCACCCCGCCCGAGAGGCCCGCGATCGAGGCGGTCGAGACGATCTGGCCGCCTTCGCCGTGGCGCTCGATCAGGGGGCCGAAGATCTCGATCCCCCACACCACGCTCATCAGGTTGACGCCGATAGTCCACTGCCAGCTCGCGTCGGTCCACGATCCGTAGTCGCCCCCGCCGCCCACGCCCGCGTTGTTGACGAGCACATGGACCTTGCCGAACCTGGCGATCGTGGCCTCGGCCGCGGCCTGCAGCTCGGCCTTGAGCGAGACGTCGGCGACCGTTCCGGCAACGTCGGCGTTGGTCGCGGCGAGCTGCGCCACCGCGCGGTCGAGCGCGTCCTCCTCGATGTCGCAGAGCATCACCTTGACCCCCGCCTGCGCCAGCGCGGTGGCCACGCCCAGGCCGATGCCCGATGCCGCGCCGGTGACGAACGCGGTCTTGCCTGCAAGGTCCTTCATGCGTGCTCTCCTCTCGAAACCGGGTGTCCTACAAGGCCCGTTTCGTGGCAGGCTTGCCGCCATGCCCGATGCCCGTCGATCCCTTGCGTTTGCCCCTTTTCCGGACTGTCCGGCGCAGGGCGCGGGACTTTCCTCAGGGGACCGTCAACACCGTCAACTTCTGTTGGATTCAGGGAGGCGGCGGCGCGGTGCGTCAGGCCTCGACCCCGACCCGCGCTTCGGCCGCCTGCTCGGCCTTGCTGCCGCCGAACACCCTCATCGCGATCCACACCAGGGCGCCGAAGTACACCGCGCCGAGCAGGATCGATTCGACCAGCGCGGTGAAGTCCTCGCCCTTCTGCAGCAGCGGGGCGCAGGCCACGGTGACGAACAGCATGTACGAAGCATTGGCGAAAATCTGCGCCCGCTCGAGGATGGTCAGCAGCAGCACGAAGGCGAGGATCGCCAGCGCGGCCACGATCAGGCCGACGTTGCCGTTCACGGTCGCCCATTGCAGCAGCCAGGCGTTGGCCGTGCCCGCGACCGCGCCGATCACCGTGGCGGGCGCGAGCGCGAAGTTCAGCTTGTCGACGTTGGCCCAGTACCACAGCAGCGTGAACCCGCCGTAGAGCGGCACCAGCCCGAGCCAGGTGCCCAGCGCGATGAAGCCGGCCAGCGCGGCGATCACCCCCGCCCAGATCATCAGCGCGATGCCCAGCGGCGGGGCGGGCGGCTTGTCGGAATGGGCAGGCTGGTTCATCGGTTCGGGCTCCTCTCTCGCGCAAGGCCGCGCGGCGCCCGTTCGCGGCGCTCGTATCGGCCATGCGGGGGGGAGCCTATCGGGCGTCAGGCCGGCGCGCAATCGTCCGTGTCGCGCAAGCGCGCCCGGGTCACGAGCACCAGTCGCGCCGGTGTCCGTGCCAGTGTTCGGCAAGGCCTTCCGCCTCGAGCTCGGCGCCGAGGCTGCGGCCGTCGCGGCTCACCACGCGCAGCAGGCGGCCGTACCGGTCGCGGTCGCGCCGCGGGTCGCCGCGCGTCACCGAGAACGGCCCTTCGTTGAGCAGCACGACCAGCCGGTCGGTCGCGCGCTCGCCCAGCGCCTGTTCGTAGTCGCAGCCCGCCATGTGCGTTTCGGGCGCGTTGATGTCGGCAAGCCGGATCTTGTCGCCGGCAAGCCAGATGGTGTCGCCGTCGACCACGCAGGTCTGCCGGTGCGAACCGACGCAGCGCGCGAAGCGGGCAGCCAGCGTGTCGGCGAGCGCGGTCCTGCCCAGCGCCGCAACGCGCAGCGGCGGGGCGCCCGTCAGCGCGGCGAGAGGAATCGCGGCGATCAGCGCGACGGCGAAGGAGCGGAGCGGGCGGGCGGACGACATCGCACGATTGTCGCCCCGCTTGTCCCGGGTAGCGCCTAAGGTTCAGCACGATCGGTATTCGCACGTGGCACAGCCGCTCGACCGTTGCCGATCGCGGCGGGAGGAAGGTCAGCCGCACCGAGGTGGTGCGTGATGAGGGGCCGCGGCCTCCGCTCTTCTATTCTGGATCGCTGTAAACAAACGAGTGTTTTCGGAAATCGGTACTGCAATGAAAACCGCAAGTCACTTCCGGTCGGGATCCGCGACACGAATCGTTTAGCCCTCCGGAGAAGGAAACTTCGCGCGCTGCAGCGCCTCCTCGCTCGATCCGGTGCTCATGCGCGCAAATTGCCAGTCGGCCTGCGACTTGACTACCAGGCGGGGCAGCGACTCCCCCGGCGCTCGCCTTCGCGCCGGTCACCCCGCCCCGTCGCCGAGCAGATCGGCCCGCGCGCGCCCGGCGGCTTCGCGCGCGGCCTCGGCAAACGCGCCGAGGCCCGTGAGGCCCATCAGCGCCATTGCCGCCAGCGCTTCGGCGGCGTCTTTGCGGGCCAGCTTGCGCCGCACGATGTCGATCATCAGCGCCTGGCACAGTCCGACCCAGTAGAGCACGCCCCAGTCCTCCACCTCCGGCCGGGCCGAGCCCGCCGCCGCCGCGTCGGCGAGGTCGCGCGACACGCCGGCGTTGAGCGGATGGTCCGCCCCGGTCGCGCCGTCGTTGGCCCGCA
This sequence comes from Pseudomonadota bacterium, assembly GCA_021782155.1. GTDB lineage: Bacteria > Pseudomonadota > Alphaproteobacteria > Sphingomonadales > Sphingomonadaceae > Novosphingobium. The sequence continues at coordinate 10,500 of JAJXVK010000053.1, read as the reverse complement.
GCAGCACCAGCGTGCGTGCGCGGTGTGCCAGCGCGAACGCGGCGGCGACGCGCATGCCGCCGGCAAGGCGCGCCAGCGGGTCGGCGACCCCGGCATTGGCTGCATCGACTCCCCGCTCGATCTCCAGCCGGATCTCGGCGGCGAGCGAGGCGGCGAAGGCGTGCTTGTCAGCGAAGTGGTTGAAGAAGGTGCCCTTCGCGACGCCCGCCGCTGCCACGATCTCGTCGACCGATACCGCGTCGACCGGGCGTTCGGCGAAGAGGCGCAATCCGGCTGCGATGAGCGCGGCGCGACTGCGCGCCGCGCGCGGGCTGCCCGGAGACGGCGAGGAGGGTGTAACGAGATTCATCGTTTGACTGTCTAGTCAGTTTGCGCTAGTTGACCAAACAGTCAATAAGGAATCGGGAGAGTGGTGATGAGCCTGCTGAAGGTGGTGGACATCGCCCACGTGCGCTTTTCGGCCCCGGACCTCGCGCAGATGCGCGGGTTTCTCGACGATTTCGGGCTGGCGACGTTCGAACAGGACGGACGGCTCTACGCGCGCGGCACCGACGGGCGGCCCTTCGTTCACGTCACCGAGCCGGGCGAACCCGCATTCCTCGCCATCGGCTTCCGCGCCGCTTCGGTCGCGGACCTGGACATTCTGGCGAAGGCCGAGGGCGTGATCGTCGAGGATTCGACCGAGCCGGGCGGGGGCAAGATCGTGCGGCTCACCGATCCCGACGGCTTTCGCGTCGAGGTGTTGGCGGGCCAGGTCAACGCCCCGTGCGCCGAGGGTCCGGCAGACCCGCCACGCAACACCGCTGCGCACCGGGGCCGCCTGCGCCAGACGGTGCGGCTCGTCGAGGGGCCTGCGCATGTGCGCCGCATCGGCCACGGCGTGCTCAACGTCAGCGACTTCCGCAAGTCCGAGGCCTGGTACAAGGCGCGCTTCGGCTTCCTCACTTCGGACGAGGTCGAGGCGGCGAAGGACGTGCCATTGGGCGCCTTCATGCGCTGCGATCGCGGCGACAAGCCCAGCGACCACCACACGCTGTTCCTCGCCCAGCTCCCGCAGAAGCCGGGCTTCCTCCATGCCGCCTTCGAGGTCGCCAACATGGACGACCTGATGCTCGGCCACGCACACCTCAAGGCCAGGGGGCGCACGCAGGCATGGGGCGTGGGGCGGCACATCATGGGCAGCCAGATCTTCGACTACTGGAAGGATCCGTGGGGCCATGAGATGGAGCACTGGACCGATGGCGACCTGCTGACGGCCGACGACCCGCCCGCCAGGATGCCCTTGTCCGCGCTGCTCGCGGTGCAATGGGGCGCGCCGCACCCGATGTTCGCGGGCAAGCGGGCGCCGCCGCAGAAGCTGGTCACCGCCTTCATGGTCCTCAACCTGCGCATCCGCCGGCTTTTCCGCCGCTCACCGAAAGTACAGCCAGCATGAAACTCGCGACTTACCTCAAGGATGGCGCCCCGCGCGTCGGCATCGTTTCCGGCGACGCGATCGCCGATTCAGGTTTCGACGGCACGATGATTGATGCGATCGCGCGCTGGGACGACCTGAAGCCCGGTTTCGAACAGGCCTCGCGGGGTACGGGCACGCCACTCTCGTCTGTCACACTCTGCGCGCCGGTGCCGCGTCCGGGCAAGATCTGGGCGATCGGGCTCAACTACGCCGACCACATCGCCGAATCGAACATGGCGAAGCCTGAGCGGCAGGTATGGTTCACCAAGGCGCAGACCTCGGTCAACGGGCCCTACGACCCGATCCTGATCGCCCGCAATGCGCCCTTCGTCGACTACGAGGTCGAGCTGGTCGCAGTGATCGGCAAGCGCTGCAAGCACGTCTCCGCAGCCGACGCGCCCGGCGTGGTGTTCGGCTATTGCGTGGGCAACGACGTGACCGAGCGGATGTGGCAGCACGCCGGTCCCCAGTGGTCGCTGGGCAAGTCGTTCGACACCCACGCGCCGACCGGCCCGTGGATCACCACCGCCGACGAGGCGGGCGATCCGCACGGCCTCGGCATCCGCTGCACGGTCAACGGCGAAACCCGGCAGGAATCGAACACCCGGCACCTGATCTTCGACATATGGCAGCAGATCGAGCATCTTTCGGGCGCGATGACGCTCGAGCCGGGCGCCCTGATCTTCACCGGCACGCCCAGCGGCGTCGGCGCGGCGATGGATCCGCGCCAGTTCCTGAAAGCCGGCGACATCGTGCGCTGCGAGATCGACGGGCTCGGCGCGATCGAGGCCACCATGGCGGCGGAGGGCTGAGCGATGGCCGATGCCGATTGCGATATACTCGTCGTCGGCGGCGGCCCCGCCGGGATCACCTTGGCGCTGATCGCCGCGCAGCACGGCGTCCGCGTGATCGTCTGCGAGAAGGAAGCCGACGTCTACCCGCTGCCGCGCGCCGCGCACATCGACCACGAAGTGATGCGCATCTACCAGTCGGTCGGCGCGGCCGGGCCGATCGCGGCGACCTGCCGGACCACCGGCACTTACGACTTCCTCACCGCCAGCGGCGAAGTGCTGCTGCGCTTCGAGGGATCTGACCGGATCGGCCCCGGCGGCTGGCCCGGCGCGAACATGATCCACCAGCCATCGGTCGAACGTGCGCTGCGCGCCCGGCTCGAGGGCCAGCCGCTGGCCGAACTGCGGTCCTGTTGGACATACCTGGGGCACGAGGAAACCGCCCTAGGCGTCACCGCGCGCTTCGCCACGCCCGAAGGCGAGCGGAGTGTCACCGCCGGATACCTGGTCGGCGCTGACGGCACGCGCAGCCCGGTGCGCGCGGCGGCGGCGATCGACATGGACGACCTCGGCTTCGACGAGCCCTGGCTGGTGATCGACGCGCTGGTCCACGACGCCGGGCGGCTGCCCAAGGTCAACCTGCAGATCTGCGATCCGGCGCGGCCCACCACCTGCGTGCTGATGGGCGAGGGCAGGCACCGCTGGGAGTTCATGCTGCTCCCCGGCGAAACATCCGATCAGGTGAGCGAGGATGCCTTCATCGCCAAGCTGCTGGCGCCATGGAACGTGGAGGGCGCGGTGACGCTCGAGCGCAAGGCGGTCTACCGCTTCAACGCGCGCGTTGCGAAACAGTGGCGCAAGGGCCGTGTACTGCTGGCCGGCGACGCTGCGCACCAGACCCCGCCGTTCGCCGGGCAGGGCATGTGCGCGGGTGCGCGCGATGCGGCAAACCTCGGCTGGAAGCTCGCGGCGGTCGTTACCGGCAAGGCGAGCGAGACGATCCTCGACAGCTACCAGGCCGAGCGCGAGCCGCATGTGCGGGCAACGATCCAGATGGCGATCATGATGGGGCGCACGGTGTGCATCACCGATCCCGCCGCCGCCGCCGAGCGCGACCGCCAGATGCTCGCCGCGCGCGCGGCGGGGCAGTCGCCCGACGGCGCGCTCGCCTATCCGCCGATCGCGGACGGCCTGGTGCTGGCGGGCAGCCCGGGCGCGGGCAGCTATTTCCCGCAGCCGGTCGACGCGGCGAGCGGGGCGAAGCTCGACGACGTGCTGGGCGGCGAGGCATGGTTGCTGTCGCGGGGCGCGGCGGCGCCTGTCGATGGCGTCGTCGCGGTCGGCCTCGAAGATCCGCGCCTCGAATCTTTCGCCAGCGGAATTGCGGCGTGGCTCGACGCGCACGATACCGGAGCGGTTCTGGTTCGCGCCGACCGCTACGTGTTCGGAACCGGCACGCACGCCGCGCTGATAGAGGCCTGGCAGGCGGCGCTGGCGCGCAGGGAAACCGCCGCCGCGTGATCCTCGCCGGTTGCCCTGGGCCGCGCGATGGATCACCATGCGCCGACCCGCCGCAGGAGGATGTCCGGGATGAACGACACACGACCCATCACCCCGTTCGAGGGGATGGACATCCGCACGCTGGTCGACATGCAGGCCCGCCTGCGCGCCGATCACCCGTTCCTCGTGTGGGAGCCGTTCGAAGGCGAGGGGCGGACATGGACGTTCGCGGAATTCGCCGAAACGGTCCGCCGCTTCGCCGCCGGGCTGCAGGCGCGCGGCGTGACGCCGGGGGCGCGGGTGCTGGTCCATCTCGACAATTGCGCCGAATCGGTCATTGCCTGGCTGGGCTGCGCCTATGCCGGGGCGGTCCCGGTGACGACCAACGCGCGCGCCGCCGAGGACGAGCTTGCCTATTTCGCCGAGCATTCGAAATCGGTCGGCGCGATCACCCAGCCGAAGTTCGCCGCACTGGTCGCGCGCGCCGCGCCGCAGCTCGGCTGGACAGTCGTGAGCGCAACCGACAACGGCGCACCGCCGCAGGACGACGTTTCCGGCTTCGAGCCTTTCGCCGCGATCGATGGCGATCCCGCTTCGCTGGCCGAGCGACCGCACGATCCCTGGTCGCCGTTCGGTATCCAGTACACCTCGGGCACCACCGCGCGGCCCAAGGCGGTGCTGTGGACCCATGCCAACGCGCTGTGGGGCGCGAAGATGTGCGCGACCAACGAGGGGCTGCAACCCGCCGACGTGCATCTTGTCCACCTGCCTCTTTTCCACACCAATGCACAGTCCTACTCGGTGCTGGCGAGCCTCTGGGCGGGCGGCACGGCGGTGCTGGTGCCGCGCTTTTCCGCCTCGCGCTTCTGGCCGGTCTCGCTCAGGCACGGCGCGACGTGGACCTCGCTGGTGCCGTTCTGCGTCAAGGCGCTGATGGGCTTTCCGGTGCCGGAGAATCACTCCTACCGCCTGTGGGGCAACGCTATCTGCGCGCCGCCGACCGACGCGCATTTCCGCGTCCAGACGATCGGCTGGTGGGGCATGACCGAGACGATCACCCACGGCACCGTGGGGATCGTCGGGCATGACAATGCGCCGCTGTCGATGGGCCGCCCCGCCCCTGGCTACGAGATCCACGTGCGCAGGGAAGACGGGCAGCCCGCCGGACCCGGAGAGGTCGGCGACCTGCTGGTGCGCGGGGTGCGCGGGGTCTCGCTGTTCCTCGAATACGCGAGCAACCCCGAAGCGACCGCGGCGGCCTTCACCGAGGACGGCCTGTTCATCACCGGCGACCGCGTGATGCGCGGCCTCGACGGCTGGTTCTATTTCGCCGACCGCTCGAAGGACATGCTCAAGGTCGGCGGCGAGAACGTCGCGGCCTCCGAGATCGAGCGTGTGATCCTGACCGTTCCCGGCGTCGCCGAGGTCGCGGTGGTGGCGATGCGCCATGCGATGCTTGACGAAGTGCCCGCCGCTTTCGTGATCCCCGCGCCCGATGGAGCCGAAGCGCTGGAAGAGCGGATCATGGCGGCCTGCGCAAGGGCGCTGGCCTCGTTCAAGCAGCCGCACCTCGTGCGCCTGGTCGACAGTCTGCCGCGCTCGACGCTCGAGAAGGTCGCCAAGGCCGAATTGCGCGCGATGCTCGCCGCCGAGACGGAGGCCGCGCCCGCCTCCTGATCGCCGCTCCTTGCGTTGCGACTTGTGTGCGACTGGGTTATTGCGTTGCAGCGTGAAACGCATGCGACGAGGTGAACTTGGACGACCGCGCGATCTTCGCCTTCCTTGCCGACGCCGCCCGGAACGGCGCGCGCGCTGTGCTGGTCACGCTGGTCTCGGCGCTGGGTTCGTCGATGCGCTCGGCCGGAGCGCACATGGCGGTGGCGGAGGACGGGAAGTACACCGGATCGCTGTCGGGCGGCTGCATCGAACGGGCGGTGGTGGCCGAAGCGATCGAGGCGCTGGCCGATGACGCGCCGCGCGTGACGCGCTTCGGGCAGGGTTCGCGCTATATCGACATCCGCCTGCCCTGCGGCGGCGGGGCCGATCTCCACTTCCAGCCACTCGCCGACGCCGGGCTGGCGCGGCAGGCGCTGGCCGCGATCGACGACCGCGTGCCCTTCACGCTCGAACTTGCCGCCGCTGACGAAGCGCCGCGTTTCACCTGCGGCTGGCAAGCGACGCATTGGGACCTCGAGCGCGGCGTGGCGACGGTCGGGCACTGGCCGCAGCCGCGCCTGCTGGTGGCAGGGCACGGCGCGACCGTCGAGGCGCTGGCGCGGCAGGCGCGCGCGTGGGGCGCGGACTTGGCGGTGGCAACGCCCGACCGCCCGCTCGCCGAGACGCTGCAACGAGAAGGCTTCGCCGCGCACGCGCTGCGTTCGCCCGCCGACACCGCGGCGCTCGCCAGCGATGCGTGGACCGCGATCGTGTTCCTGTTCCACGACCATGACTGGGAACCCGCGCTGATCGCGCACGCGCTATCGCTTCCGCACTTCTTCATCGGCGCGATGGGCAGCCGACGCGCTCACGCCGCGCGCTGCGAGGCGCTGCGCGCGCTGGGCGTGGATGAGGGCGCGGTTCGTTCGATCAAGGGGCCGGTCGGGCTGTTCCATTCGGTGCGCGATCCCTCGACGCTCGCGCTCTCGGTGCTTGCCGAAGTCGCCGAACGGCACCGCAACCACGATTTCGCCGCCGCCACCCTGGCGACGGCTGCCACCACGATACGCCAGACGGGATGACGCAATGATCCAGACCACGGTCAATGGCCAGCCAAGGCAGCTGGATGTCGATCCGGCAACGCCGATCCTGTGGGTCGTGCGCGAGACGCTGGGGATGACCGGCACCAAGTTCGGCTGCGGCATCGCCCAGTGCGGCGCCTGCACCGTCCATCTCGACGGCCAGCCGGTCCGCTCCTGCTCCACCCCCGTGTCGGAAGCCGACGGAAAGGCGATCACGACGATCGAAGGGCTGGCAGGCGGCGACGGCAAGCTCCACCCGCTGCAGCAGGCCTGGATCGATGCACAGGTGCCGCAATGCGGCTATTGCCAGTCGGGCCAGCTGATGAGCGCGGCGGCGCTGCTGCGCGACACGCCCAGACCCAGCGACGACCAGATTGACGCGGCGATGGCGGGCAATATCTGCCGCTGCGGCACCTATGGCCGCATCCGCAAGGCGATCAAGGCTGCGGCCGGGATCGAACCCGCGACCACCGGCGCGGAGGGCTGAGCCATGAACAAGTGGACAAGGCGCGGCTTCATCGGCGCTGGTGTACTGACCGGCGGCGCGCTGGTGGTGGGCGTGGCGGTTCGGCCCGGCAATCCGGTGGACAAGCTGCGCGGCGATGTCGCGAGCGGGCCGGGCGAGGAACTGGTCAACGCCTGGGTAAAGATCGACCACGACAACACCGTCACCGCGATCGTGCCGCATTGCGAAATGGGGCAGGGCGCGCACACCGCGCTCGCGCAGATGCTGGCAGACGAGCTCGACGCCGACTGGGCGAAGGTCGCGGTCATGCAGGCGCCCGCCAACGGCTTCTACGTGGTGCCCGACACCGCGCGCGAATTCGTCGCCAAGTGGTCGGTCGATGCGCCCAACTGGATCGAGCCCACGTACAACGGCCTGTTCACGCAAGTCGCGCGGCTCGCCGATGTGATGATAACCGGGGGCAGCTCTTCGGTGCGCACCACCGGTCAGCACACCATGCGCATGGCGGGCGCGGCGGCTCGGCATATGCTGGTCGCGGCGGCGGCGCGCAAGTGGGGCGTTCCCGAAGGCGAAGTCGTTGCGGAGAATTCGCTGCTCAGCCACAAGGCTTCGGGCAAGAGCGCCACCTACGGCGAGTTCGCCGAGGCCGCCTCGCACGAACACATGCCGCAGACCCCGCCGCTCAAGGACGTCTCGCAGTTCAAGCTGATGGGCAAGGGGCTCAAGCGGCTCGACATTCCGGCCAAGGTCGATGGCAGCGCGAAGTTCGGCCTCGACGCGGCGGTGCCGGGCGAAGCGCTCAGGTATGCGGCGGTCAAGGCCGCGCCGGTGCCCGGCGCCAAGGTCGAGGCGATCAACGCCGAAGCCGCCAGGACGATGCCCGGCGTGCTGCAGATCCTCAACATGGGCGATTTCGTCGCTGTCGTGGCCGACGGGTACTGGCAGGCGCAGCAGGCGCTGAACACGATCGAGGCGAGCTATTCGAAGACCGACGGCGACTTGCTCGACAGCGCGATGCTGCGCGCGCGCTTCGCCAAGGCGCTCGACGCGGCGGGCGATGCCGGCGGCAAGTCGCTGGCCAGGCGCGGCGACGCGGTTGGCGCGTTAAAGGGCGCGGCGAAGAAGGTCACCGCCGAATACCAGGTGCCCTTCGTCGCGCACGCGGCGATGGAGCCGATGAACTGCACCGCGCGCGTTGCGGGCGGCAAGTGCGAAGTGTGGACCAGCACGCAGGTGCCGCTGATGGCGCGCAGCGCGATCGCCAAGGCGCTGGGCATCGGCGCAGAGGACGTGACGGTCAACCAGCTCTACCTCGGCGGCGCCTTCGGGCGACGGCTGGAGAGCGACTATCCGGTGCAGGCCGCGCGCATTGCCAAGGCCACCGGCTATCCGGTCAAGATGATCTGGTCGCGCGAGGAGGACACGCGGCAGGACTTCTATCGCCCCGCCGACACCAGCCGCTTCTCCGCCGGGCTGGACGCGGGCGGCAAGGTGCTGGGCTGGAACAATGTGTTCACCCAGCTCAATGATCCGCCGGGATCTTGGGACGTGGCGCATTACGATATTCCTGCCGTCTCGATCCGCCGTGCAGAGGCCGACATGCACTTGCGCTTCGGCAGCCTGCGTTCGGTCGATCACAGCCAGCAGGGCTTCTTCATCGAGAGCTTCGTCGACGAACTGGCGCACGCCGCGGGGCAGGACCCGTTCGAATTCCGCCGGTCGCTTCTGGCGAAGTCGCCGCGCCACAAGGCGGTGCTGGAAAAGGTCGCGCGGATGGCGGGCTGGGGCTCTCCGCTACCCAAGGGCACCGCGCGCGGCATCGCCATCGTCAAGTCGTTCGGCACGATCGTCGCCGAAGTGGCGCAGGTGTCGATGCAGGACGGGCGGCCGAGCGTCGACAAGGTGTGGTGCTGCGCCGACGCGGGCTACGTGATGAACCCCGACGGCTTTGCCGCGCAGATGGAAGGCGGCATCATCTACGGCCTCACCACCGCGCTCTACAGCGGTATCACGCTCAAGAACGGCGCCGTCGAGCAGGCCAATTTCGACACCTACCCGATGGTGCGGATGGACGAGGCGCCCGACATCGAGGTGGCCTTCATCAACGCCGACACCAGGGAACTGGGCGGCGCGGGCGAGCCGGGACTGCCGCCGATCGCGCCGGCCGTGTGCAACGCGATCTTCGCCGCGACCGGGCTGCGCATCCGCGAGCTGCCGGTCATGAGCCACTTCGCGTGAGCCCGCCGCCGCTGCGCGGGCTGGTGCTCGCCGCCACCGTCGCACTCCCGCTCGCCGGATGCGCGAAGAAGGCGCCCGACCCGATCGAGCAGATCGTGGTGCGAAAGCCGGGCGATCCGCCGGTCGTGGTTCCATTGGCCTCGACCGATCCCGTCGCGGCGGGCAAGCGCGCCTTCGCCGCATCCTGTTCAGCGTGCCATGCCGCCAGCGCAGACGCGGCCAAGGGCGTGGGGCCTGCGCTCTACGGCGTGATCGGGCGCAAGGCGGCCAGCGTGCCGGGCTTCGCCTATTCGGCGGCGATGAAGGGCTCGGGCCTCACATGGAGCGGCCCGGAGATCGAGGCGCTGATCGCCAACCCGCAAGGCATCGTCCCCGGCACCTCGATGAACGCGGGCGCGGTCAGCGACGCCAATGCGCGCCACGCCATCGTGCAGTACCTGAAGACGCTCGGCCCGAAGGGGTGAGTGGCATGGTCGCCGCGCTGCTCGCCGCGGGCCGTTCGGCGCGGTTCGGTGCGGCGGACAAGCTGGCCCGGGATTTTCGTGGCGTTCCGCTGGGGCTCCATGCTGCACGGGCGCTCGAGACGGTCGATCTGACGCGACACTGGGTGATCGTGCGCGATGCCGCCCACCCTTGCGCGCAAGGGTGGCGCGCGGCGGGGTTCGAGCTGGTGGTGAATCCGCAAGCGGACGAGGGCATGGGCGCCTCGTTACGCCTGGCCGCGCGGCTTGCGGACGAGGCAGGCGCGGACAGCCTGCTGGTATGCCTCGCCGACATGCCGCTGGTCACGACCGCACACATCGCCGCGCTTGCCGGCGCATGGCGCGCGCGGGGCGGTGTCGTCGCCTCGCGCGACGGCGCGCTCGTTTCACCCCCTGCAATCTTCGCGCGCGAACACTTCGCGGCGCTCGCCGGGCTTGCCGGAGACCGCGGCGCGAAGGCGCTGCTCGGGCAGGCGGGGCTGGTCGATTCGCCCGTGGGCGCGCTGGCCGACATCGACGATCCCGCCACGCTCGCGCGGCTGGCGCGCTGATTGCCGTTACGGAATCGCGGGACCTCCCGGTTTGCTTTGACATCGCCCGCCAAACGGTGCTGATTTGCAACCAAACGCGGCAGACGGGCCAGCCATCCGGGAGACGGTCATGGACATCGAATTCAGCCCCGAAGACCTCGCCTTCCAGCAGGAAGCGCGGGCCTTCATCAAGGAAAACTACCCCGAGCACCTGCGCGGCAAGCAGGACGAGGGCGACGAACTGGGCAAGGAGGATTTCCTCGCCTGGCACAAGGTCCTTGCGAAGAAGGGATGGGTCG
>JAJXVK010000052.1 GCA_021782155.1 Pseudomonadota bacterium | reverse complement strand
GATTCCTGTCCGAGCGGACCAGCTTCGCGGAAGCGCTCGCCAAGGAAAACATCGCCTTCATCGGCCCGCCGGTGAACGCGATCGCGGCGATGGGCGACAAGATCGAGTCCAAGAAGCTGGCCAAGGAAGCGGGCGTCAACGTCGTCCCCGGCTTCGTCGGCGAGATCGAGGATACCGAGCACGCGGTGCGCATCTCCAACGAGATCGGCTACCCGGTGATGATGAAAGCCAGCGCCGGCGGCGGCGGCAAGGGCATGCGGCTCGCGTTCAGCGAAAAGGACGTGCGCGAGGGCTTCGAGAGCGTGAAGCGCGAAGGGCTCAACTCGTTCGGCGATGACCGCGTGTTCATCGAGAAGTTCATCGAGGACCCGCGCCACATAGAGATCCAGATCCTGGGCGACCAGCACGGCAACATCGTCTATTTGAACGAGCGCGAATGCTCGATCCAGCGCCGTCACCAGAAGGTGGTCGAGGAAGCGCCGTCACCCTTCGTCACGCCCGAAATGCGCAAGTCCATGGGCGAGCAGTGCGTCGCGCTGTCGAAGGCCGTGGGCTACTATTCGGCGGGCACGGTGGAACTGATCGTCTCGGGCAAGGACAGAACCGGAAAGTCGTTCTATTTCCTTGAGATGAATACACGTCTTCAGGTCGAACATCCGGTGACCGAAGCGATTACGGGCATCGACCTTGTCGAGCAGATGATCCGCGTGGCGGCGGGCGAGAAGCTGCCCTTCGCGCAGAAGGACATCGGCATCGACGGCTGGGCGATCGAGAACCGCGTCTATGCTGAAGACCCCTATCGCGGCTTCCTGCCCTCGACGGGCCGCCTCGTGCGCTACAATCCGCCGGTGGACGGCTGGACAGATGATGGCGCGGCCAACGGTCGGCGCGGGATCGACGGCGTGCGCGTGGACGACGGCGTCTACGAAGGCGGCGAAGTCTCGATGTTCTACGACCCGATGATCGCCAAGCTGATCACCTGGGGCGAGACGCGCGACCAAGCGGCGGACAAGCAGATCGAAGCGCTCGACGCCTTCGAGATCGAGGGGCTCGGCCACAACATCGATTTCGTCAACGCGATCATGCAGCACCCGCGCTTCCGCTCGGGCGAGCTGACCACCGGGTTCATCGCCGAGGAATACCCCGAAGGCTTCACCGGTGCAGCAACCTCCGACGACCTCAAGCGCCAGCTCGCCGCCATCGCGGGCTTCGTCGCGACTGCGAGGGCAGACCGCGCCCGGCGCGTGGACGGCCAGCTTGGCGACAGGCTCGACGCCCCGTCGAACTGGTCGGTGAAGATTGGCGACGAGACTTACGCCGTCGCGCTCGACGAGGACGACGGGATCAGAGTCGACGGCGAGGCGATCGACCTGTCGATGGAATACACCCCCGGCGACCGCATGGTCTTTGCCGAGGTGGACGAAGCGCCGCTGACCGTGAAGGTCGCCACCACGCGCACCGGCTTCAAGCTGACCACGCGCGGGGCGATCCACGACGTGCAGGTCCTGCCCGCGCACGTGGCGCCACTGACCCGCCACATGATCGAGAAGATCCCGCCCGATCTTTCCAAGTTCCTGATCTGCCCGATGCCGGGGCTGCTTGTCACGCTCCACGTCAAGGAAGGCGACAAGGTCGAGGCCGGCCAGCCGCTCGCGGTGGTCGAGGCGATGAAGATGGAGAACATCCTGCGCGCCGAGAAGAGCGCCGTGATCGCCAGGGTCAACGCCCAGCCTGGGGAAAGCCTTGCGGTCGACGCGGTGATCCTCGAAATGGAGTGATGCACCTCGATCACGCCAGCGACGCGCCGCCCGCCGAAACGATCGGCTTCGACGACTTCCTCAAGGTCGACATCCGCGTCGGCACGGTGGTCGAGGCCGAACCGTACCCGGAGGCGAGGAAGCCCAGCCTGAAACTCAGGATCGACTTCGGGCCCGGCGTGGGGGTGAAGAAGAGCTGCGCGCAGATCGCCGCGCTCTACGATCCCGAGACGCTGGTCGGGCGGCAGGTTGCCGCTGTGGTCAACTTCCCGCCGCGCCAGGTCGGCAAGGCACTGTCAGAGGTGCTGACGCTGGGATTTGCCGACGAGGAGGGCCGGGTGGTGCTGTTCCGGCCCGACCGGTCCGTTCCCAACGGTTCGCGGCTGTTCTGAGCTAGCGGATTGATTTTGACATTTGCAGACCGATCCCGGCCGCCAGGGGATGCAAATGTCAAAATCAATCCACTAGAATCATAAGTTTCCAGTGGTCGAAGAGATTCTGACATTCGAGCGCGACCGAGCCGCGGACGGTATCGAATGCCAGAATCGGACCACTAGCTCAGCGCGTCGGCCCGCTCGGGCACCTCGTGCGCTATCATCCGTCCGAGGAAGATCTTGAAGAGGATGAAGGCCACCAGGCCCACCGTCGCGCTCGCCACGTGGACCAGCCAGAACTGCGGCGTCGGCATCGTCGAGTACCAGCCGCCGACGATGCCGACGACGTAGTTCGCGCCGACGAAGGCGAAGTAGTATATCCCGATGACCGTGGCGTTGATCGCCCTGGGCGCGAGCTTGGAGAACAGCGCCAGGCTGACCGGCATCATCGTGCCGAAGCCGATCGAATTGATCAGGTGGAACATCAGCGGCCAGAACATCCCCACCTTGCCGTCGCCCGCGGTCACCGCCGCAATATAGAGGCACAGCCCGCCCGCGATGACGAACACGGTGCCGATGATCATCTTGGTCAGTTCGTCAGGCTCGGTGCCCGTGCGCTTGCGATAGAGCCCCCAGAAGGCGGCGACGGCGAGCAGCATGAGGAACGACAGCGTGGCGTCGATGGTGATCATCCAGCTCGACAGGAAGTGGAATCCGAACAACGTGAGCGTGAACTTCTGGTCCGCCCACACGAGGTAGGCGTTGAAGATCTCCTGATTGGTGAGCAGCGTCACCGCCAGCACGGGGACGAGCACGAGCAGGGCGATGAGGCGCGGCCAGTCTTCCGCCTTCATCTTCGCGCGTTCGGTCTTGCCCGTGCGGTCGGGCTTGTTGTCGGCGGGCAGGTAAGGGCCGGCCTTGAGATAGAGCAGCAGCCCCGCGACCATCACGATGCCCGCGGTGCCGAAGCCGTAGTGCCAGCCCACGTCCTGGCCCAGCGTTCCCGAAATGAGCGGGGCGATGATCACCGAGGCGTTGATGAAGATGTAGAATATCTGGAACGCCATGCCGCGCCGGTCGTCGTTCTCGCCGTAGAGCTCGCCGACCTGGCTGGCGATGTTGCCCTTGAACAGCCCGACGCCGACGACCAGCGTGAGCAGCGCGAACAGGAACGCGCCCTCGATCGCCATCAGGAAATGACCGAGCGACATGACCAGCCCGCCCGCAACCAGCGCCGCGCGGCGGCCCAGCCAGCGGTCGGCGAGAATCCCGCCGATGATCGGGGTCACGTAGACCAGCGAGGTATAGGCGCCGAAGATCTTCGAGGCGAGCGGCTGGCCGTCGAGCCCGTAGAACCCGCGTACCCAGTTCAGCCCCAGTACGCCGTTCATGTGTTCGGGCAGCAGCAGGTACTTGGTCATGTAGAGCACGAGCAGCGTCTGCATCGAGTAGTACGAGAACCGCTCGCACGCCTCGACGAAGGCGAGGAAGCCGAGCCCCTTGGGGTGGCCGAAGAAGGCGCGGTCCGACGCGGTGCGTTCGACGGCTTCGAGGGTGACCTCCGGGGTCGCTTCAGCGGTGCTCATGCAGGTCCTCTTGTCCGGTTGCGTTTGCAACCGACTAGCGTGTCCTGCCCGAACTGCAACCCAAACGCGCGGCGGCTCAGCCCCTGAGCTGCTGGTCGAGGAAGTCCGCGACGAGTTCCAGGTTGACGTCGCGGGCCACGAACGTCTCGCCGATGCCGCGCATGAGAAGGAAGGGCAGCGTGCCCGCGTCCATCTTCTTGTCGTGGAGCATGTGGTCGACCAGCGAGCGGCCGTCGCAGGTGAGATTCAGCGCGTGGAGCGAGGCGGGGAGGCCGCTGGCGGCAACGTGTGCGGCCACGCGTTCTGCCTCCTGCCCCTTCATCAGGCCCTGCCGCACCGAGAAGCGCGCGGCGAGCACCATGCCCAGGGCCACGCCTTCGCCGTGGAGCAGCTTGTCAGAAAACCCGGTTTCGGCCTCGAGCGCGTGGCCGAAGGTGTGACCGAGATTGAGCAGCGCGCGCGTGCCGGTGGTCTCCCTTTCGTCCGTCGAGACAATCCGCGCCTTGGCCTTGACGCTGGCGGCGATGGCGTGTTCGCGGGCGGTCGGGTCGCCCCGCAGCAACGCCAAGCCGTTCGCTTCGCACCACTCGAAGAACGCCCGGTCATTGATCAGCCCGTACTTGATGACCTCGGCATAGCCGGCGCGCACTTCGCGCAGAGGCAGCGTATCGAGCGCGTCGGGATCGATCAGCACGGCGCAAGGCTGGTGGAACGTGCCGACGAGGTTCTTGCCCATCCTGGTGTTGATCGCGGTCTTGCCGCCCACGCTCGAATCGACCTGCGCCAGCAGCGTTGTCGGGATCTGGACGAATCGGCAGCCGCGCTTGGTGATCGAGGCGGCGAATCCTGTGAGGTCGCCAACGACGCCGCCGCCCAGCGCGACGATGGCGTCGCCGCGCTCGACCTCGTTGTGGAGCAGCCAGTCGACCAGCCCTTCAAGGCGGGCCCAGTTCTTGCTGCTCTCGCCCGGCGGCACGATGTGCCAGCGCGTCTCGATCCTTTCGGCGGCGAATGCGGCGTCGACGATTCTGCGCCAGCATTCGGCGACGCGTTCGTCACTGACGATCAGCGCCAGCGGCTTGCGCAGGAAGGGACGGCACGCCTCGCCCGCGTTTCGCAACAGCCCGCGTTCGATACGCACGTCGTATGGTGCGCCGAATATGCCGACCGGGATTACAGCCATTGATCTATAGCCTTCAGGATCTTCAGGGCGGTGTGCTGGTGCGGCGCGTGGCCGCTCGTAATGTGAATCGGGGCCTGCGAATAGGCCGGGAGCCGCTCGTCGCGCAAGCGCGTGAGGATCTCGCGGGGGTCGCCGTTTCGCAACAGCGGGCGCGTGTTCTTGCGGCCCACGCGTTCGACCAGCGTGTCGATGTCGCTGTCGAGCCACACGGTGATTGCGCGTTCGAGGAGCAGCGCGCGCGTTTCGGCGTCGCAGAACGCGCCGCCGCCGGTCGCCAGCACCTTTCGGTCGCCGCGCGCGCCGGATCCGAGCAGGCGGGCGATCACGCGGCGTTCGCCGTCGCGGAAATAGGGCTCGCCATATTGGGTGAAGATATCCGAGACCGACATCTGCGCCGCGGTCTCGATCTCCTCGTCGGCATCGACGAAGGGCGCGTGGATCATCGCGGCGAGCTTTCGCCCCACGGTCGACTTGCCCACGCCCATCATGCCCACCAGCACGACGGGCCGGTCGATGCGGCGTGCGATCTGCGCAATGTCGGATGGCGAGAGGATTGGCGGTTCGAGGTCCATTGCGGGGCCGGCTATAGTTGCGCTAGGGCCGAGCGCAAGCGTAGCGGACGCCGGTCGGTCCGGCAGCTGCCGCGCAGAGCCGGGAAGCTAGCGGGGTCGCGTGAGTCGAATGACATGGATTCTGGCGGGACTGGCCCTGTTGCTCGCCGCGGCGATGGCCGCGGCATGGATCAATGGAGGCCCCCAGCCGGTGCACACGATCGAGCAACCAGCCAGCCTGCCGGTGGGGCCGAAGGCATGAGCGGGCCCCATCATGCCGGGCGCTGGGCGCTGCTGGCCGGCGGCGCGTTGCTGCTCGGCGGATCTGGCGCGGTGCTTGCGCAGAACGGCCCGCAATCGCTGCTTCCGCCCGGTTTCGACAAGCCGGCCGGACCCGCTCCGGCCCCAACCGCCGCCGCCCCGGCGCCGAGCGCGTCGCGCACCGCGCCATCGGCGGCACCCGCCAGACCGGCTGCCACCTCTGTGCCCGTGATCCAGCAGGCTCCCGGCGGCGGCCCGGTGGCGGCCGGAGCCGCGCCGGGACCAGCCAACGGGCAGGGCGACGACCAGCTGCTCGAATCGATCGATCCGGACCTGCTCGACCAGCTCGTCGAGTCGACGCGTCCGAAATACGACATCCCCCCGCAGCAGCAGCGCAGCCTGGCCGTGGTCGGCGCGGCCACCCCGTCGAACGGCGGGATGCCGGCGCTTTCGACCTATTACCTCAACGGCGGGTGGGTGCAGACGCTGCTCACCCGGTTGAAGGGGCCGCTGGTCTCGCGCTGGGGCGAGATCCTGCTGCGCCGCGCGCTCGTGAGCCGGCTCGCCACGCCGGTCGGCATGAACGGCGCCGACTGGGCCGCGATCCGCGCGCAGCTGCTCCTGCGCATGGGCGAGGCCAACGCGGCGCGGCTGATGGTCGAGCAGGTCGATTCGGGCGCCTATACGCCCGGGCTGGAAGACGCCGCGATGTCGAGCTTCCTCGCCACCGCCGACCCGGCGGGGCTATGCCCGATCGATGCGCTGACCGCGCGCCAGCGGACGGGCTGGCAATGGGACCTGTCGCGAGACATCTGCGCGGCCTTCACCGGCGACGGACCGCCTGCGATGGGCCGGCTCGACCGGGCGATGCGCAACGGCTCGGCCCAAAAGTTCGACATCCTGCTGGCGCAGAAATTCGCCGGGGCGGCGGCGCAGGGACGCCGCGCGGTGACCATCGAATGGAAGGACGCCGATACCCTGAGCGATTGGCGTCTCGGCCTTGCGGTTGCTACTGGGCTCGAACCGCCCGCCGAACTGATGGCCAAGGCCCCGCCGGTCTATCGCGATTTCCTCGCGGTCGCGCCCGGCGTGAGCCTCAACACCCGCGCCGCCGCGGCCGACCTCGCCGCCGGTCGCGGCGTGCTTTCAGCGTCGGCCATGGTCGACCTCTATTCGCAGATCTATGCCGCCGGGCAGGACGACAGCGAGCCATCGAAGCTCGCCACCGAGCTGCACGATGCCTATACCGCGCCCGACGAGGCCGATCGCCTGGCCGCGATCAAGGCGATCTGGCGCGACGGCGGCGATCCCGCCAAGGCCTATTCGCGCCGTGTGCTGACCGCCTATGCCGCCGCGCGCGTGGTGCCGAGCGACGCGCTGGCGTCCGACGCAGGACCGCTGATCGGCTCGATGCTGACCGCCGGGCTCGACCGCAACGCGATGCTGTGGGCGCCGCATGTCCCGCTGGGGAGCGCTGGTTGGGCAATGCTCGCGCTGGCCGCGCCCGAACTTGGCCAGCTGGTCTCGGCCAACGGGCTCGACGCCTTCCACGACGACGACGGTTCGACCGACCGCCTGCGCTCGCAGCTGTTGCTGGCCGGACTGATGGGGCTCGACCGGGTTGAAACGGGCGCGGCAAATGACTTCGCCAAGCGGCTCGACATTGACATGGGCCGGGCTTCGCGCTGGTCGCGGGCAATCGATTCGGCGGCCGCCTCGGGCAACCAGACGCTCGTTACGTTCCTCGCTGCCTTCGGCATGCAGGGCAGCGGCTGGGACAAGATGACCGCGCGTAACCTCTACCACATCGTCTCGGCGCTGCACCGCGTGGGGCTCGACGGTGAGGCGCGGATGATCGCCGCCGAGGCGATCGCGCGGGCCTGACGGGCATGGCCGCGGGCGGCCGGCCGGCGATCGAGGCCTTCCTCGCCATGCTCGCGGCCGAGCGCGGTGCGGCGGCCAACACGATCGCCGCCTATCGCCGCGACCTCGAGGCGGCGAACGAGGCGACCGGCAACGTCGCCGGCGCGTCCCGCACGGACCTTGAACGTCTGGCGCACGAATGGCGCGATCTCGCGCCGTCGAGCCTTGCGCGCAAGGCGTCGGCCCTGCGCCAGTTCTTCGGCTTCCTCGTCGACGAGGGGCTGCGCGAGGACGATCCGTCGCCCGCGCTGCCGCGCCCCAGGACGCGCCGTCCGCTGCCGCGCGTGCTGAGCCACGACGAGGTCGGCCGCCTGTTCGCGACCGCCGAGGAAGAGACTGCGGGCGGGCGGGCGGAGGCGGTGCGGATGCTGGCGCTGCTCGAGATGCTCTACGGTTCGGGCCTGCGCGCGACCGAGCTGGTCTCGCTGCCGCTCGCCGCCGTGCCGCGCGACGCGCCGTTCCTGACCGTGACGGGCAAGGGTGGGGTGCAGCGCATGGTGCCGGTCAGCCAGCGGGCAAGGTCGGCGCTGTCGGCGTGGCTCAAGCTGCGCGAACCGGGAGGGCGGTTCCTGTTTCCCTCGCGCGACAAGCACCTCAGCCGGGTGCGATTGTTCCAGCTGTTGCGAGGGCTGGCGGGGCGCGCGGGGCTCGATCCGGAAAAGGTCAGTCCGCACGTGCTGCGTCACGCCTTCGCCACGCACCTGCTCGAGGGCGGGGCGGACTTGCGCGTACTCCAGACGCTGCTCGGCCACGCCGACATCGCCACCACCCAGATCTACACCCACGTCGACGCGGCGCGGCTCGTCGCGCTGGTCAACCAGCGCCATCCGCTCGCAGGCGATTGACCGCGGGCCCTGCACTGCTTAGCGCGTGGGCATGATTTCCTATCTCGAATTCGAAAAGCCGGTCGCGGCGCTCGAAGCGCGCATCGCCGAACTGCGGGAGACAGCCGAAAGCGGCGAGGTCGACATCGCGGCCGAGATCAAGCGGCTCGAAGCGAAGTCGGCGACGATGCTCGCCAGCACCTATGCCTCGCTTTCTCCGTGGCAGAAGACGCAGGTCGCGCGCCATCCCGCGCGGCCGCACTTCTGCGACTATGTCGAGCGCGTTTTCGCCGATTTCATGCCCCTGGGCGGAGACCGGCTGTTCGGCGAGGACCAGGCGATCATCGGCGGCTTCGCGAAGCTGGGCGATCGCCGCGTGATGCTGATCGGGCACGAGAAGGGGCACGATACCCAGACGCGCCTGAGGCACAATTTCGGCATGGGCAAGCCCGAGGGTTATCGCAAGGCGGTGCGCCTGATGGAACTCGCCAGCCGTTTCGGCCTGCCGGTCGTCACGCTGGTCGACACTTCGGGCGCGTTCCCCGGCGTTGAGGCGGAAGAGCGTGGCCAGGCCGAAGCCATCGCCCGCTCGACCGAGGCGTGCCTTGCGCTCGGCGTGCCGATGGTGGCGACGATCGTGGGCGAGGGCGGCTCGGGCGGCGCGGTGGCCCTGGCCAGCGCCGAGCGCGTGCTGATGCTCGAACATGCGGTCTACGCAGTGATCTCGCCCGAGGGCTGCGCCTCGATCCTGTGGCGCACGTCCGAGAAGGCGCCCGAAGCGGCCGAGGCGATGAAGGTGACGGCGCAGGACCTGCTCTCGCTCGGCGTGATCGACCGCATCGTGCCAGAGCCCGTGGGCGGCGCGCACCGCGATCCGGCCAGGATGGCGGCCTCGCTGGGCAAGGCAATCGGCGAGGAACTCAAGGCCTTGTCGAAGAAGACGCCCGCCGAACTGCGCGAGCTGCGTGCGCAGCGCTTCCTGCGCATCGGCGCCTGACCGGCGCCTGGTACTCGCAACGAGTGTAAGTTGGCCCGACACATTGCGTTCCGGGGCGCTGACTGGCGCCGTCCGCAAAAGAAAAGGGCCGGGAAGCGTGGTGCTTCCCGGCCCCGTTCTGTCAGCTCAGTCGCCTATCAGGCGGTACCGCTCTGGGCGTTGTTCATGGTGCCCGAAACGGAGTTGAAGGTGTTCTTCACCGAGTTGCCGAGCGCGCCCATCGCGACGGTCGCGGCAACGGCGATCAGAGCGGCGATCAGGCCGTATTCGATGGCGGTGGCGCCTTCGGCGTCCTTCATCAGTTCACGGAAAAGCTTCATGGTCGGTCTCCTGAAAGTATCTCAAACTCCCGGCCCGCGGAACCGAAAAACTTTCCGCGAACCTTTCAACGATTAACCGCGGCGACTTAATAACGGGTAAACTGGCCTGCTACTTTCATTTGGCCAGCGCGGTCGTGGTCGTCTTGTCGACGAAGCTGTACATGTTGAACAATGCGTTGCCGAAGGTCCTCAGGCCGAACACCATCGTCATGCCGATCAGGGCGACCAGCAGCGTGTACTCGATGGCGGTTGCTCCCGACTCATCGCGCAAGAGTGCTTTAAGGGTCCCCATAGTCTCCACCCAGTTCAATCCGACAGGTCCGGTTTTATGTACGCATCCCTAAGAAAGTGTTGAGAAAGAGCGCCAAATTGACAAATTGCCCGACACCAATGCTCGTTGCCGCAGTCGCCTTGCTTGATGGGGGAGGGCGGGTCTTGCTCCAGCAGCGGAGAATTTCCTCAGAGCACGGAGGGTTATGGGAATTCCCCGGAGGCAAGGTCGAGCCGGGTGAAACCTGCGCCGAAGCCCTTGTGCGCGAGATCGCGGAAGAGCTGGGCGTGGCGGTCGACCCCGGAGCGCTCGATTCGCTGGCCTTTTCGACTCGGCGGCGCACGGACGGGCGCGAGATCGTGCTGCTGCTCTACACCTGCCGCGAATGGCGCGGCGAGCCCGTCGCGCTCGATGCCGAGCAGGTCGCGTGGGTCTGCCGCGAAGCGCTCAGCGGGCTGGCCATGCCGCCGCTCGACATCGATTTGGCGGGAAGCTTGGGTTCATTGCTTAAGTGACTTGCCAAGGGCGAATCTCCCCCCTATGTGCGCACCTCCAACGCGCCCGTAGCTCAGCTGGATAGAGCATCAGACTACGAATCTGAGGGTCGGACGTTCGAATCGTTCCGGGCGCGCCATTTCCCCCTTGAAAACGCACTAATTTTTCAAGCGCAGGGATTTGCGATAGACTGCATTCGACCTCCGGGTGTCACCGGGGTTCCACCATTACTCAAGTCGACAGATTTGGGTTTGGCTTGCAGGACAACACGTTATGCCAAGGCGCAGACTATACCCTATGCCGATCGAGGCACTGGTGGACCATCCGGAAGCCATGACACTGCCGACCGCCGGGTTCGGCATCTTGTTGCGCCTCGTCCTACATTTCTGGGCAACCGAATGCCGCCCGCTTCCCGTCGCGGACCATGAGCTTCGCAGCATAGCTCGCGCGCACGCGCCGACCTGGCGGCGATGGAAGCCGGTTGTCCTGAGGGTCTTCGAAGCGTGCCGACCGGAGCTTGATGCCTATTACGATCTCCGTGAAACCAAGCGGACCACGTTGAGCAGATTGGGATACAAGACGGCTGGCAGGCGCCGCCTCAAGGCGCTCGAAGCGATAGCGCCCGATCCGGCGCCTGTCGCACGGTCCATTCCGCTCCGCTCAGAGCGTCCGATTGACCTGCGATCAACGGCGGGCGGGCGCCAGCGACGCTCAGATTGATCGCGGCTGGCGGTTGACCGAAGTTTTGAGACGTTCGGAGCGGCTGGCGAGGGCGGATCAAGTCGCGCGCAGTCGCTTCGCGCATTACTCTGCGCGCCAAAGGCTGGGCGCGTTGGGTCCGCCGAAAACGCGTTCGGGATCGTCGCTACACCCGCAGCCCCAAAAAATATGGCACTTCCCGCTCAAGGCAAGTCGATCCTCACTTGCGTTTTCCCAACGATTTTGGTTTCCCCGTTGGCATCCTCCTCAACATACGTTCCGGATGGTCTCGGCGGATTATATTCATGCCCAGATCTGGCGGCGGCCTGAACCGCTAGGCCAGCCAATCCAAAGAACCCCGCTCCACTCTGCGGGTTGTTTCGTTGATAGACATTGATCGCAAAATAATTCGGGTTCTGACCGCTGGCTTCGATTTCAGCCTTCACCGGGTCTTGATGCCCCCAAATCGTCTTTCGCCATACCGTGATGCTGTGCTTTCCGTCAGGCACCGAGATCACAAGGACCCTCTTCGAGTTCAGATGGCCCACATTCTTGCCGTCGACGTCGATGTCATAGACGATGTGCCGAAGTGGCTCGCTTCCATCGGCCCAGATTGTCTCGCCCATGTATATGTCGATCTGTGCGGCAGCCAAGAGCAGCGGAATAATCACGGGTTTCTCCTGCGACCGGAGGGGTTAGCGGACATTTGGATAAGCCGTTAGGATGAGTTATCAAAGAGCTGTATAGGGATATTTTCGGCAGTTGATCGCGGCCCTCAGAGGCCAAAGAGGAACGATGCTAGTGCGATTGATCCTTTGGCCAAGAATCTCAGAAAGGACGACGACGCCAGCAATTCGGCTGGGGCGCGTCATCCACTGGACTGCAACTGCCTTGCTGTTCGCGATGGTATTCTGGGGTACAATGATTTCGGTAATGGAGATCAATCGCTACCGGCTTCAGGAGAGCCAGTACCTGCAGCAGGTTCGAAGCGACCAGAAGATTTTAGAACCGCCGCCGCAAGCAGCACCTACACATACGTCCGAGTCGCTACCAAGCGCCGACAAACTACTTGCATCGGTGAAGCCGCCGCCTGACGCTACGCATTCTCCGGATGCGAAGGCAAAACCGACCGCCGACGAAGTGTTCGGGCCGGTTACGCCGCCGCCCGATAAAGTGGATGCGCAGACGAACGCCGCTTTCGCTAAAGCACTTGCGGGAGCGGACGGCACACCTACGCCAACCGACGATGCGTTCACGAATGCATTAGCCGACGCTGATTCCAAATCCACGCCATCCAAGGACGACATCGCTTCGATCAAGTTGGACGAACTCCAATTAAAGCCGGACCCAATTGAGTTTCAGGCTGGACTTATGGCATGGGCCCTCGGCCTGGCCGTGTTCGCCTTTGGCCGGGGAGTTAGGTACGTTCTGGCTGACGAGTAGGACGACCGGAACCGTTCGGCGGAACCGTGCGCCAGTAGAGTGCCGCTTCGCTCGTCATCCCCAAGCGGGGCGCGGCGGGCCTCAGAGGGCCGCGCCCGCCATACGTAGTATAGGAGAGAGCATGGCGCACCTCTGGCGCAGCATGACGCAAGGAATTGTGCGGGCTTCGGCTGGGCGTTGGCGCGTTTGGCGCACAGAGCTTGACGCGAGAGGTTGGCGCAACATTTGGAGGTCGGTGCAAGGCTGGCGCACAGGTCATTCCTCGCCTCCTTTCGCCCGAATTCCGCGCTTGGGGTGGCGGTTCGGCCCCGGCCAAAGCTCAACGTCGAGCTCGATTTGGCCAAGGGCCAGCAGACGTTCCATTGCGGCGGTAAAGCCGGCCTTCTTTACCCCTTTCGTCTCAGTCATCCCGGAGAAAATCGTGGGCGCGTAGTTGATGCCCGGCTGATGCGATACGTTGCGCCGTTGATCGGTGCAGACTTCGAGGCAGCGCAGGAAGGCAGCGTTCTCGGCATTGGCGCGCGCGGTGTCAGCCAGGGCCCGCGCGACGTCGGCCGGCAAGTCATCCTCCAGGACGAAAGCCCAATCGACCCATGCAAACCGGATCGCATCGCCATTGCGGGCATAGTTGGCTTTGCCGACTTTCAGGGTCCGCATGTCGGTTGCCAAGTCGTGCTCGATCACAACTTGCGAGCGCACCGCATTGAGCCACGCCGTCGAGCCGGAATAGGTATCTCCCGACTTGTTCGGATGCCCCAGCAACAGGATCGCCGCGCCAGTTTCGCCTGCCAGCCGGTTGAGCGCATTGACAAAGCGCGTGACTTGTCCCCGATCATTCTCATTGCCCACGAAGAGGTGCGCCACGTTGTCGAGCGCCACGAATGCGGCGCCGGTCATACGGATAAGAGTGCCCAGCCGGTGGAAGGCTGACGACATAATAAAGGCTCCGTCTGCGCCTTCGCTTCCAAGCGCGTTATCCAGTTCACCGCGCAGGCTCGCCAAGTGCAATTTGCCCGCGAGCCTTTCCATAGAGACGCCAAGCGATTGGCAGATATGGTTTTGCCGCCAGTGCAGTTGTTCGGCGTCATCTTCGCAGGTCAGGTAGATTGCCGGTGCCTGCGCCAATTCCAGCCCGAGCGTCGAAAAACCAGCTGCGATTGCGGTTGCCAACTGTTGCGCCAACAGCGATTTGCCCGCGCTTCCCGGCCCAGTGAAAAGCGTCACCTCACCGGCTGGAGCCAGCTTGGGCACGACAAACCGCTTGGGCTTCGCTTTGGTGCGCCCGAGCGCGACGAGGTCCAGCGTTTCGATGCCGATCGATGCGCCGTCGGGAAGCACTGGCGCATCGGCGAATACTGCGGCGGGCCGCGACTCGTGGGCGAAACCGATGGCGCGCA
>JAJXVK010000051.1 GCA_021782155.1 Pseudomonadota bacterium | reverse complement strand
ATCTGCTGAACCTGAAGGGCAAGGTCGCGATCGTCACCGGCGGCTCGCGCGGGCTCGGCCTGCAGATGGCCGAGGCGCTCGGCGAGATGGGCGCGAAGGTCGCGATCACCGCGTTCTTGCGATAGCCATGCGAGCTGGCGAGCTCGGCGGTGCCGGTCTTGCCGCCGACGCGGAAGCCGTCGGCATTGGCCTTGCGGCCCGTGCCGACCTTCACGATCATCCGCAGCAGCTGGCGTATGCGGGCGCTGGTCGAGGCGGTGAATACCCGGCGGCCCTCGATCTTGCTGCCGGGGGCAAGCTTCATCAGAGTCGCCGGGTGCCAGATGCCGCCGTTGACCAGCGCTGCATAGGCGCAGGCGAGGTGCAGCGGGGTGATCGCGATGCCGTGACCGAAGCTGACCGTCATGGTGGTGATGCGCGACCACTCGCCATGCTCTTCGGAGCGCGGCCACAGCGGCATGCCGCGCGCAGGCAGTTCGATGAACGGCCGCTCGTTGAAGCCGAGCGACTGCATCGTCTGGCGCAGCCTGTGCGGACCCAGCTGGTCGCCGACCTGCGCCAGCACAATGTTCGAGGAATGGACCAGTGCCTCGGGAATGTTGAGCGAAGGGCCGAAATTCTCGTCGTCGTGGATCTCGAACGGCCCGATCTTGAGCGGCGCGCCCGCCGGATAGCGCTTGGCCATGTCGGTCACCACGCCCGCATCGATCGCCGCCGCGACGGTGATCGGCTTCATCACCGAGCCCAGTTCGTAGACCTGATTGGTGGCGCGATTGAACACGAGGTCGTTGTAGGCAAGGTCGGGCCGGTTGGGATTGAACTCGGGCAGCGATGCCAGCGCAAGAACCTCGCCGGTATCGACGTCGAGCACGATGCCGGTGCCGCCCTTGGCGTTGCTTTCGCGCATCGCGCGGTTGAGCTCGTCTTCCAGCGCGCTCTGCACGCGCGTGTCGATGGAAAGCGCCTCGGGCGTGCCGCGCCGCGCCGGATCGAGCAGCTGCTTGTCGAGCACCGATTCCATCCCGACCCGCCCGTGGCCGTCGGAAGCGACATAGCCCAGCACATGCGCGGCGAGCGAGCCTTGCGGGTAATAGCGCTGGTCCTCGACCGGGATCTCCAGTGCCGGCTCGCCCAGCGCGTGGACGCGGTTGGCCTGCTCGGGCAGCACGCGGCGCACGAGGTAGCTCGGCCGGTCGACCTTCAGCCGCTTGAGCAGGTCGTTGTAGTCGGCATCGGGAAATATCCCCTTCAACGCGGCGGCGACTTCCTCTGGCGTCTTGACCAGCGGGTTGCGGCCGTCGTCGCCGAACGCCTTGGGGTTGAACCACAGCGCATAGGCGGGGAAGGCTCGCGCGAGCGGTTCGCCGTTGCGGTCGGTGATCTCGCCGCGCGGAGGCAGCAGGCGCTCGGCCATCGACTGCCCTTCGGGCGCCTGTTCTGTCACGCCGAGCTGGACGATGCGCCCGAGCGCGGTGAGCGCCGCGAACAGCAGCAGCGCCGTCACGACCAGGACACGAAGCTTGGCGGTGACGAGCGAGCGCTGGCGGACATTGGCGAGTTGAACGCGACCGGTGGCAATCGCCGATGATGCGGTCAGTGTGTTCACCGGCGCTGCGCCTGTGCGGCTCCCTCGGTCTTGCCGGATACCTTGTGACCGGCGGATCGTTTCGTGGCCCTGTCCTTCGCATCATTGCGCGGAGCCGCAAGCTTTTCCGCAGACTTGTCCACAGCCTGCGTGCGCGTTTTCGCGGGGCGCGCGGTGTCGTCGGCCGAAAGCAGCGTGAGGCGCTTGCCGAGCGAGGCGGTGGCGGCGGATCGGTCGAGCGGATGGTCCTTGCTGGCCGTGCCTCCTGTCCCATCCGCGACCGCATCGATCCTGAGCGCCACGCCGACCGGCTTGCCCGTCAGCGGCGAGACCATCGCCGGGAACGCGGCCTTGGCCGTCACCGCGTCATCGATGCTCGCCACGCGGATCGGCGCAGGCGCGTCGGGGCCGGCGGGCTTGCCCAGCGCGGCAAGCTGGCGCTCGCCTTCGAGATACTGGCCTGCGCCGGGCGCGACGTAGCCGAAGTCTAGATCGTTCCACGCTTCCAGCTGCTGCTGGTTGGCGCGGGTCTCGAACTCGGTCTCGAGGTACATCTTCTCCTGCTTGAGCGCGACGATGCGGTTCTCGGACTTGCGCACTTCGCTCTTGAGCGCGTTGACGCGGAACGCCAGCACGAGGACCATCGCGCCGCAAACGCCCAGCAGTGCAAGCCAGCCGATCGAACGCAGGCGGTTGGCGGTGACGATCATGCCGCGATCCTTTCCGCCGGGGTGCGGGCAGGCGCGCCGGTGCGCTCGGCCCAGCGCAGGGTGGACGAACGGGCGCGCGGGTTGCGGGCGATCTCGGCCTCGCCGGGGCGAATCGCGGGCGACGGCTTGGCGAACGTCGCCGCCGCGCGCGGCGCCAGTTCGGGCAGGTGGCGCGAGCCGCCGGGACCCGACTGGCTGGCGGCGCGCAGGAAATTCTTGACGATGCGGTCTTCAAGGCTGTGGAAGCTGACCACCGCCAGCCTTCCACCCGGCGCCAGCAGCACTTCGGCCGCGCCCAGCGCCTCGACCAGTTCGTCGAGCTCGCCGTTGACGTGGATGCGCACCGCCTGGAAGCTGCGCGTGGCGGGGTCCTTCGGCTGGCCCGGCTTGTGGCCGAGCGCCTTGCGCACCACCGCCGCAAACGCGCCGGTGGTCGTCAGCGGGCGCGCCGCGACGATCGCGCGGGCGATGCGGCGCGACTGGCGCTCCTCGCCGTAGCGGTAGAGCACGTCGGCGATCTCGCCCTCGCCCGCCTCGTTCAGGAAGTCGGCGGCGCTCGGCCCCTGCTGGGACATGCGCATGTCGAGCGGGCCATCGACCGAAAAGCCGAAACCGCGCTGCGCCTGGTCGAGCTGCATCGAGCTGACGCCGATGTCCATGACCACGCCCTGAGCGCTCGATACGCCCGCCTCGGCCAGGCTCTCGACCATCTCGGAGAAGCGGCGCGGGTGGAGCACCAGCCGGGGCGGCTGTTCCCGCGTCTCGGGCCAGCGCATGCCCGCCTCGACCGCGTCAGGATCGCGGTCGAAGGCGTGGACGGTGGCTCCCGCATCGAGCAGGCGGCGAGTGTAGCCGCCCGCGCCGAAGGTCGCGTCGACGATCAGGTCGCCCGGCTGCGGGGCGAGCGCCTCGATCACTTCGTCGAGCATGACGGGGATGTGGGGCAAGGCGCTCACCGGCGGCCACCCCTGCGGCTGCCGCTGGCGGCCTCTGCCATCAGCGCGCGGCACTTGGCCTTGGCGGCGTTCCAGCCCGGCCCCATGGCGAACAGCTTTTCGGGCGCCCAGATGGTGATCATCTCGCTTCCGCCGTTGAAGTAGAGCCCGTCGCTCACCTCGGCCATCTCGGCGAGGTAACCGGGCAGCACGAAGCGCCCTGAATCGTCGAAGCTGGCCGAATGGAAAGCTGCGAGCTGGCCGAGCCGTTCATCGCGGTCGAAGGTGGCGTCGTGCGCGGCCTTGGCCATTTCCCATTCTTCATGGACCAGCGTGTCGAACGTCTCGGTACGGTCGAAGCCGTAACCGACGAGGCACGGCAGCTTGTGGTGCGCGTCGAGGCACAGCAGCTTGTCGCCGCCCGAGGCGGCGCGGACCGAAGCGCGGAAGTCGGCGGGCAGCACGAACCGGTCCTTCTCGCCGCGCGGCGAAAAGCCCTGTCCGAAATACCTGGTCGGCCCTCCCGCCACGCCCTTACCCCGCTGGGCACGAATCATTCCGTGCCGGGAAACGCGCAAGCGCTGCCCGGTCATCCCCCGCGGATGCGGAATGGAATTCGTCCCGATCCTTGTTCCTTAACGCGGGAATTTGCGGGCGAAAAGCCCTAATCGCGGGATAATGCGGGAAATCGCGATCAGTTGAGAAAATTTTCCCTGATTTTCAGCCATTCGCTATACCGAGGATAACATTGACCGGAACGTCGAGGCTGGCCTGACCATACAAATAAGTTTAGCGTTTCCGCCAATCCTGTTCCTGGCTGGCAAGCGCTTCCCGTAATCTCCCGCAAACCGCGCACTCCGGCCGCAAGCCGCGAGTCGAACGGCGTGTCGTCGTTTGACCTGATGTCAGCGGCCTGGCTTCCGGCCCGGAGCAGGTGGAATGTCAGGGCTGCGCTTGCGCGCTCGGCTTCTGTGCGCCCTGGGCCGCAGGCGGGCCGCCGGTATTGCCGGCCGGAAGAACGGTCGCATCCGGCTTGGCGCTGGGGCTCGGCTTGTTGACCGGCAATTCGGGGGCGACCCCCATGTCGACCAGAGGGTCGCTGGCAGTCGTCGCCACATCGGTCGGCGCGGCGATCGCCGCCGGCGGCGCGGCGGTAGCGGTCGCGACCTCGGACTGCCGGGCGCGTTCCATCACGATGTTGGCAAGGCCGACCATCAGCAATACGCCGCCAAGGCCGAACAGCCCGATCTGCAGCCGGTGCACCGCCTGCGTCCGCAACGCGCGGTCACCCGGAGGCCCGGCATGCACCGGGCCCACGCGGGCCGGCTCGGCCGGGGGCCGGCGCGGCATGCGGCCATAGAGCGGTTTGGCGATGCGGGCCATCGCGCGCAGACTAGCCTATTGGTCCAGCCATGGGAACACCGGGCGCTGCTTGGCGCGCAGCCATTCGGCGTTATAGAGCGTGGAGAGGTAGCGGAAGCCGGTATCGCACAGGATCGTAGCCACGCGCGGGCTTGGCCTTCCTTCGGTGACGAGTCTGCGCCCCAGCGCGACGGCGCCTGCGACGTTGATGCCGCTCGACAGGCCCAGGCACAGCCCCTCCTCCGCGAGCAGGCGGCCGACCCATTCGAGGCCCTCCTCGTCCGAGATGCGGAACGCGCAGTCGATCGGCGCGCCTTCGAGGTTGGCGGTAATGCGCCCCTGTCCGATCCCCTCGGCGACCGAGCTGCCCTCGGCCTTGAGCTCGCCGCAGGCGTAGTAACTGTAGAGCGCCGCGCCGTGCGGGTCGGTAAGCGCGATCTGGATGTTCTCGTCGAAAGCCTTGAGGCCCAGCCCCACCCCCGCGATCGTCCCGCCAGTGCCCGCCGCGCAGGTGAAGCCGTCGATCCGGCCGCCCATCTGGTCCCATATCTCGGGAGCCGTGCTTTCGATGTGGGCCCGGCGATTGGCCACGTTGTCGAACTGGTTGGCCCAGACCGCGCCTTCGGTCTCCTCGGCGAGGCGGCGCGAAGTGTGGACGAAGTGGCCGGGGTTGGAGAACGGCGCGGCCGGAACCAGCACAAGCTCGGCGCGCAGCGCGCGCAGCGTGTCCATCTTCTCGCGCGACTGGGTCTCGGGCATGACGATCACGGTCTTGTAGCCAAGCGCGTTGGCGACCAGCGCCAGCCCGATCCCGGTATTTCCCGCGGTGCCCTCGACGATCGTGCCGCCGGGCCTGAGCGAGCCCCGCTCTTCGGCGTCGCGCACGATCCACAGCGCCGCGCGGTCCTTCACCGAAGCACCCGGATTGGCGAATTCGCACTTGCCGTAGATGTCGCAGCCGGCCGCCTCGCTGGGGCCGGCAAGGCGCACCAGCGGAGTATTTCCGATGAGCGAAAGGGTATCGGGAAGCGTCGTATCAGAAGCCATGCAGGTACAGGTAGGGCGCGAGGCCCGCTTGGGCAACGCAATTGCGCTTTGGCTGCGTCAAGCGGTGCTTATTCGCGTCCTGCCCGGATCGCCGCACCGCCCGCGAAAGGCGCGATGGCCAGCGCGGCAAGGCTCGCGGCGGCGAGCAGCAGCAGTCCGCCCTCGCCGCCCGGCTGGAGCGAGCCCGCGCCGAAGATCAGCAGCGGCACCGCAAGCGGGATCGCCAGCAGCCCGCCCAGCGCCGCGCCGCCGCGAAGGCCCGCGGTGAGCGCGGCGATCGTCACGCCGATCGCGGCCAGCCCTGGCGTCCCGAACAGCAACCCCAGTTCGACCGTGACGAGCTGCGCGCCATCGAGCGAGAGCAGCCCGGCAGAGATCGGCGCGGCGAGCATCAGCGGCACGCCGAAGCTCAGCCAGTGCGCGACCACGCGCACCGCTATCAGCGCCTCTTCGGCGATTCCGCGCAGCGCCCACTGGTCGAAGAACCCTCCCTCGATGTCGGGCTCCACCAACCGGTCGATCGGCAGGATCGCGGCGAGCAGCGCGGCGACCCAGATCACCCCCGCCCCGGTGCGCGCCAGCATCCGCGAGTCCGGCCCGATCGCGAATGGGAACAGGATCGCGACCGCGACGAAGAACAAGAGCGGCAGCACCGCCCCTCCGCGCCCCTGCGCGCCGCGTGTCAGCAGCACCACGTCGCGCACGAAAATCGCCCACAGCGCGCGGATCACGGCAGCATGTCCACAGGCGCGTGGGCCTCGATCGCGATCGCGCACAGCCCGGCGAGCGCCAGCGGCAGGTGCGAGGCGACCACGACGATGCCGCCGCGTGCGCGGTGCGCCTCGACCATGCCCTGCGCCACCCCGGACCAGTTGGCGTCGAGCCCGTTGAGCGGCTCGTCGAGCAGCCAGACCGGCGCTCCGCTGGCCGCCACGCGCGCCAGCGCCGCGCGCTTCTTCTGACCGGTCGAGAGATAGCGCACCGGCACGTCGAGCAGGTCATCCAGCCCGAGCGCAGAGACGCGCTCGACCACGCCGTCGACCCTGCCCCAGAATGCCAGCGCCTTTTCGAGCGGCAGGTGGAGGTCAAGCGCGAGCCGCTCGTCCGTCAGCGCGACGCGTCCTTCGTGCTCGACCTGCCCGGCGTAAGGCCGCAGCAGCCCGGCGAGGATGCGCATCAGGCTCGACTTGCCCGTGCCGTTGGGGCCGGAGAGCTGCAACGCGTCGCCGGGGCCGAGCGCGAAGGACAGCCCGCGAAACAGGATTCGATCGCCCCTGCGGCAGGCAATCTCGGTTGCGGAGAGGCGGCACTCTTGCATGGCGCGCCGCGATAGGGGAAAGCGCTTGGCCTGCCAAGCAATGCGTCCCGAGGTTCCTTTCATGCCGATCGCACAATTGACCGCAGCCGAACGTGACGCCGCGCTCGCCGGGCTTCCCGGCTGGAAACTGCGCGACGACGGCCTTGCCATCTCGCGCCATTACAAGTTCGCGGATTTCACCGAGGCCTTTGCCTTCATGACCCGCGTTGCGCTCCATGCCGAAAAGGCCGATCACCATCCCGAATGGTCGAACGTCTACAACAGGGTCGAAATCACGCTCACCACACACGACGCAAACGGACTGTCGACACGCGACATTGCCCTTGCCACCGTGATCGACACGCTGGCCTAATGAGCCGCGCCATGCCCGCCATCGTTCGCGCCCTCGCCGTCATCGCCGCCGCCATGTTGCTTGCCGGAACGGCCAGCGCGGCTCCGGCGACCAGCGCCATGAACGGCGTCTGGGCCGGAACGGTCGGCAAGCAGCAAGTGCGCGCGTGCTTTACGAAGCGCGGCGACGAACTGGCCTTCGGCGCGTTCTACCAGATGGCGAAGCCGGTCCCGGCCGAGCTGGGCTATCGCGAGACGAGCGCCACCTGGGGCGAAGGCTATGACCGCAACGGCGCCACATGGACGATCGGCATGCATGGCCACGACCGCATCGCGGGGTCATGGCGCAAGGGCGCGCACGAACAGCCCATTGCGCTGGCGCGCGTGCCGCTCGCGCGCGGGGACGACGCCGACAGCCCGTGCGGCAGCCACGCGTTCATGGCACCGCGGTTGAAGCCCGTCAGGCTCCATCGCCGCCCGCAAACAATCCCCGGCCTCGGCTATTCGCTGGTCACCTATGACGTCGGGCCCGCCTTCCCTTCGGTCTGGATCACCGGCTTCGTCCTGGCGGGCAAGGGCGCGGCGGCAAAGGCGATCAACGCAGCGGTGCGGCTCGATCCGATGAAGGCCGGCGGCGAGGCGGATTTCTCCGGCTGCATGTCGCAATCGCTCGCCAATGTCGGCACCGACGGCGATTTCAACTTTTCCTACCTGCCCGAGCGGGTTTCTGGCGGGCTTCTCTCGGTGATCGGCACGACGGCCTATTCGTGCGGCGGCATCCACCCCGACGCCTTTTCGTTCCACCGCCTGTTCGACCTGCGCACCGGGCGCGAGGTCCGCGCCCGGGTCTGGTTCAACGCGCGCGGGGTGAAACCGGGTCAGGCAGAGACGGCGGACCGTTCGCTGGAACTGGCCTCGGCCCTGCGCAACGCGGTCGTCGCACACGCCCGGAAGCTGTCCGAAGATTGCGCGGTGCCGGTTGCGACCGCTTCATGGTGGGACGTCGGTCTGGCAAGGGGCGGCCTGCTGTTCACGCCGACACTACCGCACGCCGTATCGGCCTGCGGCGACCCGATCACGGTCCCGGCGCGCGCGCTCGCACCGTTCCTCAGCGTGGAGGGCAAGGCGGCGATGGCGCGGATCGCGCCGCCCGCGAGGCACCGCAAGCGGAGGCGCTGACCCGCTACTCCATCGGCGCGAGCGAGCGGCGACGCACGAGGCCCGGCGCGAAGCGCGCCATGAACGAGAGCTGCTTCGCCGTCTTGCCGACCAGCGAGTGGACCTTCTTGCCATGCACCGCGTCCCACGCCGCCTGCGACACGTCCTCGACCGGGATGAAGTCGATCTTCGCATCGACCACGTTGTCACGCATCGTCACGTTGGTCTGCGAATTGCCGGGCTTTTCGAGCAGCGGCGTGTCGATGAAACCGGGCATCAGGTCGCGCACCTTGATCCCGTCGGCCGCCCATTCGACATCGAGCGCCTCGGTGATCGCGCGCACGCCGAACTTGGTCGCCGAATAGGTCGCCATGTTGGCGATGCCATAGAGCCCGGCTGCGCTGGCGGTGTTGAGCAGGCACGATCCGGGCGTGTTCGCGAGATAGGGCCGCGCGGCCTGCGCCCCGTAGATCACGCCCCGGAAGTTGACGTCGACCAGCATGTCGATTTCGGACTCCTGCATCTCGGACAGCGGCCCGCTGAAAGCGACGCCGGCATTGTTGAACATGACGTCGATGCGCCCGCCGGTCTGCTCGGCGAAGTCGGCCAGCGCCTCGTCCCACGCCAACCGGTCGCGCACGTCGAGCCTGTGCGTCGAACTCACCCCGGCGGGGAGCAGCGCGGCAGTTTCGCGCATGCCCGATTCGCTGATGTCGGCCAGCCCGACGAACCAGCCTTCGCGCGCGAAGCGCTGCGCCACGGCGCGGCCGATGCCCGAGCCGCCGCCGGTAATGAAGATCGCTTTGCGTTCGGCCATGGACCGTCCCTCTCCCCCTGATTCGCTGGATAGAGAGCCTACAGCGCCGGGTTATTGTAGCAATGCCAGGTGAAGATCGCCGCGGCGCCGCGGTGCGGGCGCCAGTCCTCGGCGAGCGCACGGGTATCCTTCTCGCTGGGCCGCTCGGGCAGGTCGAGCAGCTTGCCCAGCCCCGCCTGCACGGCGAGGTCGCCAGCGGGCCAGATATCCGGCCGCCCTTCAGCGAACAGCAGGTAGATCTCCGCCGACCAGCGCCCGATGCCCTTGATCCGCACGAGCTGGGCAATCGCTTCCTCGTCGTCTGCGGGCAGGTCGTCGAGGTCGAGTTCGCCGCCCTGCACCAGTTCGCACAGCGAGCGGGCATATCCCTGTTTCTGCCGTGAAAGTCCGCAGCCGCGCAGCGCGTCGAAGTCCGCCGCGAGCAGGTCGTGCGGAGGCAGGTCCTCGCCGAGCAGGGCCTCGAGCCGGTTCCACACCGATGCCGCCGCGGCGACGCTGACCTGCTGGCCCACGATCGTGCGCAGCAGCGTGCGATAGCCGGTCGGGCGGATGCGCGGTTCGGGATAACCCACCCGCTCGAGCGCGCGGGCAATCCCCGGCGAGCGCGCGGCGACATGGTCGAGTCCCTCGGCAATGGCTTGTGCAGTCAGGCCCATCGGCGTTCAATCCTTCACTTTGCGCCGACGGCACATCTTGCGCGATGCTTGCCAAAGCCGGGCGCACGCATTAGCAGCCCGCATCGAACGGGAACAGGGGCGCAGCCGTTGGCGCGCCCGCCTTTAGAGGATGGTCGAATGCCCAAGCTGATCGTTGTCAATCGTGCCGGTGAAGAAACGACCGTCGAGGCGACCGCCGGCCTCTCGGTGATGGAAGCGATCCGCGACAACGGCTTCGACGAGTTGCTGGCGCTGTGCGGCGGCTGCTGCTCTTGCGCCACCTGCCACGTCCACGTCGCCCCCGCCGACTTGGCCCGCCTTTCGCCGATGAGCGAGGACGAGAACGACCTGCTCGACAGCTCGGACCACCGCGATCAGTTCTCGCGCCTGTCGTGCCAGATCGAGATGACCGACGCGCTTGACGGCCTCAAGGTGACGATCGCCGCCGAGGATTGACCGGCTGCGGCGGGGATTGCGCTAGAGCCGCAGCCCCGCCGTCTCTTCCAACCCCGCCATCAGGTTGAGGCTCTGCACCGCAGCGCCGCTGGCGCCCTTGCCGAGGTTGTCGAGCCGCGCGACGAGCCGCGCCTGCGTGCCGTCCTTGCTCGCCATCACGAACAGTTCGAGCCCGTCCCACGGCGCCATCGAGCCGCGCAGCAGCATCTCGCCTTCTTCAGGAACGCCGGGGTTCACGCTCACCACGGGCGAGCCCTCGTAGAACCGGGCCAACTCGGCGCGCAGCGCGTCGGGCGAGCCCGCGCCGCGCATCGCCGAAAGCGCCAGCGGCACTTCGACCACCATGCCGCGGTGCGCGGGGATCACGGCGGGCGAGAACAGCGGGGCGATCGATAGCCCCGCGTAGGTCTGCATCTCGGGCACGTGCTTGTGGCCGAAGGTCAGCCCATAGCCGCGCCAGGCGATGTCGGCATCGTCCTCGAAGCGCGCGATCAGCGCCTTGCCGCCGCCCGAATAGCCCGAGACCGCGTTGCAGCTATAGGCCCAGTCGGCGGGGAGCAGCCCGGCGCGCACCAGCGGCGCCAGTGTCGCGAGGAAGCCGGTGGGATAGCAGCCGGGATTGGCGATGCGCTTGGCGCTTGCCACCGCTTCGTAACCGACCAGTTCGGGAAAACCGTAGGTCCAGCCAGCCGCCACGCGGTGCGCGGTTGAGGCGTCGATCACCGCGGTGCGATCGTTGCGGATCATGCCCACCGCGGCGACCGCGGCATCGTCGGGCAGGCACAGGATCACGACGTCGGCGTCGTTGATCGCCTCGGCGCGCGCGGCATCGTCCTTGCGCCGCGCATCGTCGAGCGCGATCAGCGCGAACTCGCTACGGCCGCCCAGCCGTTCGGCGATCTCGAGCCCGGTGGTGCCCGCCGCGCCGTCGATGAACACGCTGGTGGTCACGTCAGCACCCGCCGCCGCGAGGTCTCGCCCTCGCCCTTGCGCGCGAGCAGGTCGGCCAGCCGTTCGCGGACCACCTTGCCGAGGTCCTGGCTGGCGTGGATCACGGTGCCGGCGTCGACAAGGATCGCGACGTGGCCGTCCATGAACACGAGGTCGCCGCGCTTCGGCGCTTCGCCTGCCGCGAGCTCGCGTCCCGCGCCGGCCTCCTGCTGGTCGCTGTCGCGCGGAAGCTGGAAACCGGCGCGCGCGAACACGGTCTGGACGAGGCCCGAACAGTCAATCCCTGCGCCGCCGCGTCCGCCGAAGACGTAGGGCGTGCCCAGCAGCGCCTCGGCACTGGCGACGGGGTCCGCGCCGTCAGGCGCGGGCGGCGGCGGAATGTCGGCCGGATCGCCCAGAGTCTCTATCGGCAGGTAACCGAGATAGTGATCGTGCGCGCCATAGCCCCAGCCCCAGCCGCCGGCGATGTCGAGCAGCATGAAACGCTCGCCGCGCAGCAGTTCGGAGGTTTGCGCCGCGTCCTCACCCTTGGCGGCACGCAGCGCGACATGCGCGGGCACGATCGCGCGCTCCATCGGCACCACGTAGTGCGGCGCGAACAGCTTGCCGCGCAGCGCGATGTCGGCGAGGTCGCCGCGGATCGGCGTCACGCGCGGATCAATGACGCGCGCGGGGCCCGCCAGCGCGTACTGGCCGGCGTAGGGATCGGCATTCGAGGCGGTCTGTGCGTCCAACTCATGTCCTTTGTGCGGAGCGCGCGCGATTAGCGGTTCATCGCCCGGGGGGCAAGCGCCGCCGCCGCCCCGCTCCAGCATGAAGCCGCTCAGCCGAACCGCTCCAGCAAGAGCCCCCACGCCGCGCGCAGACCGAGCGCGTCGCCGCCCTTGGGCCGGCCGGGCTTGGCGGCCGGGCGCCAGGCGAAGGTATCGAAGTGCAGCCAGTCGATCCCCTCGCCCACGAACCTGTCGAGGAACAGCCCCGCGACGCTCGCCCCGGCGAAGCCGTTCGCGGCGGAGTTGACCATGTCGGCGATGTCGGACTTGAGGTACTCGCGATAGGCCTCTGGCAGCGGCAGGCGCCAGCAGGCGTCGTCGCGCGCCCTGCCCGCGGCGAGCAGCGCTGCGGCGGTATCGTCTCGGCGCGCGAACAGCGCGGGCAGGTCGGGGCCAAGCGCCACGCGCGCCGCGCCGGTGAGCGTGGCGAAATCGACGATCAGCTCGGGGCTCTCCTCGCTCGCGCGCGCCAAAGCATCGGCGAGGACCAGCCGTCCCTCGGCATCGGTGTTGGTGATCTCGACGGTCGTGCCATTGCGCGCGGTAAACACGTCGCCGGGACGGAAGGCGTTGCCCGCGATGACGTTTTCCACTGCCGGAACAAGCAGGTGCAGCTGGACCTTGAGATGATGCTGCATGACGAGCTGCGCCAGCGCGATGGCATGCGCCGCGCCGCCCATGTCCTTTTTCATCAGCGCCATGCCCGATGACGGCTTGATGTCGAGCCCGCCCGAATCGAAACACACCCCCTTGCCCACGATCGCCAGCTTGGGATGCTTGTCCTTGCCCCAGACGAGTTCGATCATGCGCGGCGCATTGCCGCGCGCGGCGGCGCGGCCGACCGCGTGGACCAGCGGGAACTGCTGCTCGAGCGCGTCGCCGCCCGTCACCCGGACTTCGGCATGATGGGCCTTGGCGAGCGCGCGGACCGCGTCTTCCAGCTGGCCCGGCCCCATGTCCTCGGTCGGCGTGTTGACGAGGTCGCGCACTTTCGCGACCGCCTCGGTCTCGTGCAGCGCGGGATCGATCGCCTTGACGTCGGTGGTCAGCAGCACGCGCGGGCCCTGCGCCTTGGGGTCCTTGCGGTAGCGGTCGAAACGATACTGGCCCGTTACCCAGCCGTGCAGCGCCGGGCCCGGCTCGGCGCCGGCGCGGCGATAGGTGCCTTCAGGCAGGACCTCGGCGAGCTTGGCCATGCACCAGCTCGACAGGCTGTCGACATTGGCGACGCCCGCGACGACGGACCAGTGGTCGCCTTCGGGGACGATCGCGTATTCATATCCGCCGCCAGTGAACTTCTGCGCCTCGACTGCTGCGCGCTGGCCGGCGGACATCGACTTGAGCCAGTCGGGATAGGTCGCCTTGTCGACGAGGCGGATCGGGGTGGCCTTCTGGCCGCGGTCGGGCTGGATCAGCGCGTGCTTGTTTGTCATGCTGAACGGGTATTGCCCCAGCCGCGCCAGAACCGCGAGAGGAAAATCCCATGCGCGCCCCGTTTGCCGCCGTCCCGCTGCTCGTCCTTGCGGCCTGTTCGGGCGGCGCGCCCGCTTCCGACGCGACGCCTGCGCCATCGGCGCAGGCCAGCGCGAAAGGTGACGACACCGCCACCCAAGCCCCGCCCGCACCGCCTGCACCTTCCACCCCGGCCAAGGGCGTGGCGCGCTCGGTGAAGGAAGACAACGCCCTCTACAGCTTCGAATATTCCTATCCGGCAGCGGCAGCCACGATCCCGGAGCTGAAGGCATGGCTCGACGCGCACCTCGACAAACAGAAGGCGGAACTGGTCGCCGATGCGAAGGACGGCCGTGCCGAAGCGAAGAAGGGCGGTTTCCCCTACAACGCCTACGAGGCCGCATGGGACTGGCGGGTGGTGGCCGACCTGCCCGGCTGGCTCAGCCTGTCGACCGAAGTCTATTCCTATTCCGGCGGCGCGCACCCCAATCACACCTTCGCGACGGTGCTGTGGGACAAGGCGGCGAACGCGCGGCGCGA